>DVHV01000011.1 GCA_018711775.1 Candidatus Onthocola stercoravium
TAATAACTATGTATCATTTAATAATGAATTATGGAGAATAATTGGCGTATTTAATAATATCGATGATGGAACAGGAATACAAGAAATAAGAATAAAAATAGCTAGAAATGAAAGCATAGGAAATTATGCATTCGATAATGATTCTAATGATTGGTCAGTAGCAACTTTAAATACTTATTTGAATGGTGATTACCTAAATAGTTTAACATCAAATGCTCAAGACATGATTGGGGTTGCTTTATGGAACTTAGGTGGAAGTTCAACTCAACAAGGTTTATATGCTAATGATTATTATACTTTTGAAAGGGGTACCCAAGTATACACTGGAAATAGTACTACATGGATAGGTAAAATAGCTTTAATATATCCATCTGATTATATGTATGCTAGTGATTTAGCAACTTGTACTTCTTTTGGGTATAATTGGTATACTTCTGGTTGTTCTGATACATCATGGTTAAAAGATGATAGTATATATCAATGGACTATTACACCTCTTAGTAGTGTTGCTAACGATGTATTTCATGTACTTTCTGATGGTACTGTTCGTGGTCACAATAATGTTTCTCACAGTCATGGAACACGCCCGGCTCTTTATTTAAAATCAGGTATAAAAATAACTTCTGGAGATGGTAGTTCTAGTAATCCGTTCATCTTGGGTTAAAGTAAAAACTAAATAAATATAGAGAAATATAGAAGATGTATATTAATAATAAAAGTAACCAATGTCGGTTACTTTTTATAAGGGGCTTAATCTGAGGAACGCTATGCGATAGTTACTATTCACAGCCATGACACACAAAATGGACTAAAGTCTAAATGATTTTAGTCTATTTTCATATCCTCAATTTTATATGGTTCACCATTTATTAGTTTACACAATGCATCATAAATATTTATATCATTACGTTTACAAGTTTCAATATAGCTTTTTATCCTTGCAAAGTATTCAGCATTTTGTATGTTAGAAAATTGGCCAGATACTTTCATCTTTGTTTTGCTACTTCTTAAACTCCTTTCACTTAAATTATTTGAAAATGGAACATCAAAATGTAATACCCAAAGTAAGTAATTATCTTTGTATTTTTCTAATCTCCTTATTAGTTTTTTTTCTTCATTACCATAATAATTATTAAAATCTTTTCTATTTATTTCATGTGCTTGTTTTAATATTTCATCATATTTTTCAATAACTTTATCTGTTACCTCTTGGTCAAAATACATAATACTTTGATTTATATATTCTTTTCTTTTATTATTTGTTGTTACTAATAAGTCTATTAATTCTTTTATCCATTCTCTTGGTAAAACGTCATTTAGTTTATTCAAATCTCTTATTAAATGTACACAGCATTCTGCATTTGTAAATATGTATTCATCATTGTAATTAACAATATTATGGTCATGTATTACTACGCAATCAGATGGTAAAAAACTTAGTATCCCATCTTCATCTAAACCTACTTTATCTTTTTTATTATGTGCTTTATAATAAGCTAATTTTTCTGTTCCATAAAATCTTAAACAAGATTGTTTCTTATCTATGCTAATTGCAGTATCATCCCAATGTAGTATTTTTTGACTTAATATTTTCTTGTGTAATTCTTTATCAAAATCACTTAATTTATCAAAACATCTTTTTTGTAGTTTGGCGATAAATCCTTCACTCATATTCATTTCGTTATTAGTAAAACCTGATATTAACTCTTTTGTTCTATGGAATGATACATATCCCTCATTTACAAGAGCAAGAGCCATTGCTTGGGCTTTTGGTCCATATTGATTATCTTCTTTTAAATTATTCGGAATTGGGACATTTATCTTTTTATGACAACAGGAACATTCATATTCCATGAATTCATGTCTTATTTTTTTTAGTCTAATATCTATTTCAAATTCATCTTTTTCTTTTTTTCCTATTACTATTAATGTTCCACCACATGAACAATGGTTATTAGTTATTTCATGAATATAAGTATCTGTTATTTCATTATCATTGAACCTTTCTAATTTTGATTTTTTATGTCCAGGTTGACCACCTTTAGATTTATTTGTTTCTTTTCTTGAATTAGGTATTCTTTTTTCTTTCCCAATAGGTGTTTTACTAGTAGGTATTCCTGTAGTATTACTATCATTATTTAATATGCGTTTTAAACGTTCATTTTCTTCTTTTAATTTTTTATTTTCTTCTAAAATAGGTATAATCTGTTTTTGAATTGCTTTTTCAACCATTTCGTTAATATGATCCTTATAATAATCAATTTGTTTATTTAAATTTTTATTTTTTTCTTGTTCTTTATTTAACTTATCTTTTAACTCAATAATTTGTTTTGATTGTTTATCTACTAATCTTTGTAATTTACCTAAAGATGTTTCCATATTACCACTTACTTTCTCTATGTTTATTATTATATCACGTATAAAAAAAATAAAAAAGATTATGAGCTAAATTCATATAATTTCCCATAATCTGTGGATAATTAACTTTTAGGGCTGTGAATAGTAACTAAATATTCGCAAGAAAAACAATTATTTTTATGTTAAATTCGCAAATAGATATACACAAATAAAAAATATAATCTATTTCCCCTAGAAAAATAATATTTGCCCAAGTTAATGGAATAATTATAATGGGTGAAGTTATATGATAATTAAAAATTTACGAGAAAGTAGAGAATTAATTGATAAAAAACAAAAAGATATAGCAGAATTGATGAAAGTTAATTTTACAACAGTATCTGGTTGGGAAACTGGAAAAGATACTATACCATTAAAAAGATTGATAGAATATGCAAATTATTTTAATTATAGTTTAGATTATTTATTCGGTTTGACTAGAACTAATGATACAAACTATCTTCCATTAACTATTAACCTTGATTTAATTGCCAAAAATTTAAAATTATTAAGAAAAAAACATAATCTTACTCAAGTAGATGTTGCTAAAAAAATAAATACTACTCAAGCCTCTTATGCTCATTATGAAAATGCTATCAATTTAATTCCTACTACATTTTTATATAACCTAACACTTATTTATTCTTCCTTTTCAATTGATGAATTATTAGGTAGAAAAAAGCAATAAGTCCTATTAAGATTTATTGCTTTTTTGTTTTTCTATTTTTATAAATTTTAACTCGTTGATTATTTTAGGGAATGTTTCTTTAACTTTTTCTTGCGTTAACAGTTTTGTAATATACTCATCAAATCCATAATACCCTACAAATGTATCTCTTTCATTTTCCGAAACTGTTAATACTATAACGGGAATATTAAAACCTTCTATTTCTTTTAGATGGTCTAGAGTATTTGGACCGTCACAATGTCCTCTATCATAAATATTATTTGTAATAATTAAATCATATTTTTCGCCATCTTTAATTCTTTTTACAATTTCTATACCACTTTTAGCAATCGTTGTTTTTATTCCCATACTTTCTAAAATGTATATTGTGTTTGATATAGAACTTTTACTATAATCGCCAACAAGAACATTTATTTCTTTATTTGGTTTATATTTTGTTTTTACTTTAATAATTGGAATCAAATCTTTTCTAACTTCTTTTTCCCACTCACCAACTTCATACCCACTTTTTTCAATTTCTATATCTAAGGTATCAAAAAAAGTGTTTTTTTGTTTTG
>DVHV01000095.1 GCA_018711775.1 Candidatus Onthocola stercoravium
CAATGAATATGGTTATTTGAAAATAATTAGACCAGAAAATGTCAACTTTACAGAAATTATTTTCGATAAAGACATAATTACCAAATATTTTACATTTTATTATAATTCTACCGAAGGTGACGATAGTAACAACTGTATTTATCTTTTAAGTAGTGACATCAAATTACCTTTAAAACTCCGGTCAAAACATGAAGGAGATAAAATGTATATTAAAAATATGCAAGGTAGTAAGAAAGTTAGTGATATATTTATTGATTGTAAAATACCTAAATATAAAAGATGCGATTATCCAATATTGGTGGATGCTAGTGATAACATAATTTGGCTTCCTGGATTAAAAAAATCGCAATTTGCTAAAGACAAATCCGAAAAATATGATATAATAATTAAATGTGAGGCAAGGTGAAAAAAATTAAATGAATACAAAACCAAAACAAAATGATAATTTTAAAAATATTTTACCATACCTAGTATTAGGATTTGTGGTAATAATTGTAATATTTGCCCTTAATATGCAAGGGTCAAAAGTAAATGAACTTACTACTGGTGAGTTAATTACTGAATTAAAAGAAAATAATGTAACCGAAATTACAGTTACTCCAAGAAGTAATGAAAGTATTTACTACATTGAAGGTAAACTTGAAGGTTACGATGCTACTGAATACTTTACTGCTAGAGCAGTTGGTACAGAATTAGATAACATTTTAGCATTAATTGAAGAAAATGATGTTGCTGAATATGATACTAATGCTGATCCAGGTGAAAATATGTTACTATATGTTTTAGTAAACGTATTACCTTTAGTATTATTAGTAGTTGTAATGTACTTCTTATTTATGAAGCTTGCTAACTCTAATAAAAACTCTATGGACTTTGGTCGTAGTAAAGCTCGTTTGAGTAATGAAAATGATAAGAAGAGCTTTAAAGATGTTGCAGGTTTAAAAGAAGAAAAAGAAGAAGTTGAAGAATTAATTGACTTTTTAAAGAATCCTAAAAAGTTTGAAAAAATGGGAGCAAGAATTCCTAAAGGTGTCCTACTAGTAGGTCCTCCAGGAACAGGTAAAACATTACTTGCTAAAGCCATTGCTGGTGAAGCAAATGTTCCATTCTTCTTTATCAGTGGATCTGACTTCGTTGAATTATTCGTCGGAGTTGGAGCAAGCCGTGTTCGTGATATGTTTAAAGAAGCAAAACGTAATGCTCCATGTTTAATATTTATCGATGAAATTGATGCAGTAGGTCGTCAAAGAGGAACTGGCCTTGGTGGAGGCCATGATGAAAGAGAACAAACTCTTAACCAATTACTAACTGAAATGGATGGCTTCGGCGAAAATGAAGGAATAATCATCATCGCTGCAACTAACCGCCCAGATGTACTTGATCCAGCTCTACTTCGTCCAGGACGTTTTGATCGTCAAGTAACAGTAAGTCTACCTGACGCAAATGAAAGAGAAGCAATTTTAAAAGTTCATGCTAAAAATAAAATTTTAGGTAGCGATGTTAACTTAAGTAACTTAAGTTTAAGAACTCCAGGATTTAGTGGTGCAGACTTAGAAAACTTATTAAATGAAGCAGCTTTACTTGCAGTCCGTCGTAATAAAAATGAAATATCGATGGATGAAATCGACGAAGCAACTGATAGAGTATTGCTTGGACCTGCTAAAACTACTAGAAAGATTACGGATAAAGAAAAGAAACTTGTTAGTATCCATGAAGCAGGACATGCTGTTATTGGTTTAAAACTTGAAGATGCTCAAGAAGTTCACAAGATAACTATCATACCTCGTGGTATGGCTGGTGGTTATACTATGATGCTTCCAAAAGAAGAAAAAATCGCGGTTTTAACTAAAGATGAATTGCTAGCTCAAATCACTGGTCTACTTGGTGGACGTGTCAGTGAAGAAATGTTCCTAGGAGAAATTTCTACTGGAGCAAGTGATGACATTAAAAGAGCAACAAAGATTGCTCGTAGCATGGTTACTGAATATGGTATGAGTGAACTTGGACCTGTTCAATACGAAGAAAAGAGTGAAGGAGTATTCTTAGGAAGAGATTATGCTAAATCTAAGAATTTCTCTGATCAAGTTGCTTTAGAAATTGATGAACAAACTCGTAAAATAATTGAAGAATGTTATGATAAAGCTAAGAAAATAATCAAAGAAAATAAAGATTTAATTTTCCAACTTAGTGATGCTTTAATGAAATACGAAACAATTACCAAAGAACAAATTGAATCTATTGTTAAAACGGGAAAGATTAAACCTGTTGAAGAAATCGAAAAGGAAAATGAAGAACAAGATTCTTCAGAAAAGAAGACTCCAAAAAGTAGAAAAACAAAAGCAACAGAAACCGAAGAAGAAAAGTAATGTTGCTTTTTTTCTTACTTTATGGTAAATTATTAACGAAACGGATGTGAGAAAATGTTAGAAAATATATTACTTGTTGTTTCAATTTTATTAATTGCTATAGTTTTATTGCAAGGAAATAAGGCTAGTGATGCTGGTCAAATAATAACTGGAGGAAATGAAAACCTATTTCAACATGCTAAAGAAAGAGGATTAGAGTTATTTATCAGTAGAGCAACAATGGTTTTAGGTATTGCTTTCTTTGTAATATCATTTATATTATTTTTACAATAATTAAGACATTGGATTATCAAATGTTTTTATACTATGGGGGGACAATATGGGTAAAATATATGTTAATGAAAATCAAATTCTATTAAGACAACTAATTGAAATTTATCAACCCAATAATTTTGATTGGTTAATGTATCAAATAACTAAAAATAATACGTTAACTTTACATCATATAGATGAAGTAAATGAAGGTGGAATATTATGTATTGACAATGCTGCCTTATTAACAAAAAAATCACATAGAGCACTAAATATGTGTGAAAGTCGAGATATTTATTTATATGTTGTAATTAACGAATTTTTTAAAAGAATAATTGAAAATGCAGGTCCAATGACACAAGAGTTAATAGAAGAATCTAGAGATTTAAAAAAATCTTTAACTAGAACTTTATATAGAAGATAATAAAAAATTGCTATTAATCTAGCAATTCTAATACTTGTTTTATATTTTTATCTAATAAATCAACAATATCATTAACCTTTCTATTATCTT
>DVHV01000096.1 GCA_018711775.1 Candidatus Onthocola stercoravium
TCGCTATGACTGGTGATGGAGTAAATGATGCTCCAGCAATGAAACTTGCTAATGTCGGAGTGGGCATGGGTAAAAGTGGTACCGATGTAACCAAAAATGTTGCTGATATCATTCTTTTAGATGATTCCTATAATACTATAACTACTGCTGTATCTGAAGGAAGAAGAATCTATGATAATGTTATAACCAATGTTTTATATAATCTATCTAGTAACTTTACCGAAATAGTAATAATTTTACTTGGTATGTTTATGGGGAGTAACATAATTACAGCCATTCATGTTTTATACATCGATTTAGTTGCTGATACATTGCCATCCATTTGTCTAGCCTTTGAAAGTGCTTCTAAAAACAACATGAAGAAAAAACCAAATGGTTTGAATCGTAAAATATTTACACCATTTTTCATGGCTTTTCTAATATTTTCCGTAATCCTTGAAGCCGGTATTAGTATCATGGTTTATTTCCTATTTAGAGATAGTGGAGAAAATATTGCTCAAACTCTAGCATTATTTAGTATAGTTATCAATGAATTTGTTTTTGCGTATAACTGCCGTAGTTTAAAAGATCAAATATTTGAAAAGGGAATATTTTCTAATAAACGTTTAAATATTGGCATCTTAATATTATTAATAATTCAGTTAATTGTCTTCTTTACCCCAGCTGGTAAACTATTTGGTTTAGAAGTAATAACTTTATCGCAATTTGCTTTTGTAATGTTAGTAAATCTAGCATCATTTATATTCCTAGAATTAGTTAAACCTTTATTACGTTTATTTAAAGATGAATAAAGTATGATATAATATAATAAATTTTGGAGGTCAAAATGGATGTTGCAAAAATAAAAAAAGAATTAATAGAACAGAAAAAAAGCAAATTTAAAGGAAATATATATCATTTTTCTCAAGTTGCTTTTTCTTATAATTCTAATAAAATTGAAGGAAGCAGGTTAACTGAAGAACAAACTGAAGCCATTTTTGATACATCTTCATTTATACCTAAAGACGATAATTTAATCAAATTAGATGATTTAATTGAATCCAAAAATCATTTTAAATTATTTGATTATATGTTAGATAATGTAGATAAACCACTTTCTAAAGAAATGATAATTGCAATGAATGTATTATTAAAACGAGGAACGTCCGATGAAGATAATCCTAGATATAATGTCGGAGGATTTAAAGTAGTACCTAATATAATCAGAACAGTTAATGTAATTAAAACAACCCCACCAGAGGATGTAGAAAAAGAATTAGATAAACTATTAAAAGATTATAATTCTTTAAATAAAGTAACACTTAAAGATATAATTTGGTTTCATGTTATATTTGAACGTATCCATCCCTTCGGCGACGGCAATGGTAGAGTTGGCAGAATAATTATGTTTAAAGAATGTTTAAAAAACAATATTATGCCATTTATAATTTTAGATCAAGATAAAGATTATTATCTCAGAGGATTAAAAGAATATAATAAAGATAATAAGTATTTGATTGATACCATAATGCATTCCCAAGACATGTATGAAGATATTGCTAATCAATTGTTAGATTTTGAAATTAATGAATAGTCGCAAGACTATTTTTTTTAGACAAAAAGTTTTCCAAAAGTAAAATAATGTGTTGATTAAATATAGATAATTTGATATAGTTAAATCAGTAAATATGGGGGACTTATGAGTATATCAAAATTTAATACACTTCTTACAATGGAATACTTAACTAATAATGTTGAGAATCTTTATTTTGAAAGAAAAAGTGCTAGAATTAGCAATAATGATTTAGCAAATGAGATTGCAGCAATGGCTAACGCTAATGGAGGAACAATTGTAGTTGGTATAACCGATGATGGTAAAATTGAAGGATTTAGTGAAGTAGGAGATACAAAACTAAACAATATTCAAAAAGTAGTTAATAATTTTTTGAAACCATCTCCTGTTTATAAAACAGAAATTATTAAAATAAAAAATATCAAGGGTGAAGAAGATCATTTAATATTATTTCACGTTTCACCAGCAAATGACTTTGTAGTACATAATAATAAAGATGAAGTTTACTTAAGACAAGGAGATTCTACTATTAAACTTACTCATGATCAAACTAGAAGTTTAGAATATGAAAGGCATGAAAGAAACTTTGAAACAATAGTGCTTCCAAGTACAAGTATTGATGATGTTGATAAAGAAGTAATGGAAATATATAAAGAAAAAATTCACGCTACAAATTTATCCAATGAACAAGTTTTAAAGGCCAGAGGATTTTTAGTTAATTATAATGGTAAGTATTCTTTAACTAATGCAGGTATGCTTTTGTTTGGTAAAAACCCAACTATATATTTTCCACAAGCAAGAGTTAGAGTTTTAAAATTTGAAGGAACAGAATTTCAAGTTGGAACAGACATGAATATAGTAAAAGATAAAACTTTTGATAGGTGTTTGTATAGGATAATTAATGAAGCAAGTGATTTTATAAAATCTCAATTAAGAGAATTTACTTATTTGCACCCTGATGGCTTTTTCAAAACTATCCCTGAATATCCGGAGTTTGCTTGGTATGAAGGTATGGTTAATGCTATTATTCATCGTGATTATTCTAATTATGGAGATCATATAACCATCAAGCTTTATGATGATAGAATGGAGATAAAAAGTCCGGGAAGACTTGGTGGGGTAGTAACTCTAGATAATATGAAGTATGAAAGATATTCTAGAAATCCACAGATATCTCGAGTATTAGCAGAATTGGGTATAGTTAGAGAACTAAATGAATGTATAAAAAGAATGTGTAGAGAGATGAAAGAATTTTTCTTAAAAGAACCAATTTATTCCACACCCAATAATAGTTCTGTATTATTAGTTTTAGATAATAATATTGAGGCTAGAAGTAAAAGGAAAAGAGAAACTTTAGAAAAGAAAGAAAAAATAAATGCAGTATGGGATGATTTGAATTATCAAGAAAAGAAAGTGTTACAAACAATATATGAAAATGGAAGTATTACATCAATGGAAACTGCAGAATTAATAGCTAGAGGAAAGACTACAGCGGTGAAGTTACTAAATAAATTAATTGAAAAAAATTTAATAGTATGGACAGGTACTGATAAAAGAGATGCTTATGGTAATTATATTATGAAATAATTTATAAAATTCTATTTTATAACCTCACTATTAATTTATTAATAGTGAGGGGTTCAGAGCTGTTCACTAGAGTTCAGAGCTGTTCACTAGAGTTTAGAGGAGTTAAATAGAGTTCAGAGGAGTTAAATAAATGGAAAAGATGTATTGTTTTTATTGCGATAAAGAAGTTACTGGTAATGTAAGAGTTGAAAAGACAAAATATACTATTAAAGGTAAGGATGTTTATGTTGACGATTATGTTTTTACTTGTCCATATTGTAAAACTGAATATGATTTTGAATCTTTAGATGAGGGATTATCTAAAATTTATGGTGCGTATGAAAAGTTATATGGTCAAATTTCAAAAAAACAAAGTACTGGAAATATTTAAATCATATTAGAAAATAAAGGATAATTCTTTTATTTTCATTTTTTTTAGGTTATAATATTATTACTAGGAGTTAAATATGAATTTAGTTGTAAATGATCATAATGTATTTGTTATAGTTATTGTAACTCTTTTGACAAGTTTAATACTTGTGCCAATTGTAAAAAAAGTGGCAACTCACGTTGGAGCAATGGATGAACCTAATGCTAGAAAAATCCATAAAGTTCCTATGCCAAGGCTAGGGGGATTAGCCATTTATTTAGCATTCCTTTTAGGCTACATGTTATATGGCGAAGTAAGTACACAAATGCTATCAATTCTAATTGGTGGTTTCCTACTTATCTTAATCGGTTTTATTGATGATATTAATTCAGTTCCAGCCAGATATAAACTAATTGTTCAAATAATTGCTGCGACTATCGTTGTATTATATGGTGATTTATCGTTTACTGAACTATCTTTATTAGGAAAAAAGATATATTTTAATGCTTTTTGGGGATCAACACTATCAATTATTTTTATTGTTGCAATTACTAATGCTATTAATTTAATAGATGGCCTAGATGGTCTTGCTGCAGGTATTAGTTCAATATACTTTTTAACTATTGCTATTATTGCTTTCATATTAAATCGTATCGGAGGATTAGATGTCATAATTTCCTTAATAATGCTTGGAGCAACATTAGGTTTTCTTGTTCATAACTTCCCACCAGCCAAAATATTTATGGGGGATTCTGGAAGTTTATTCTTAGGATTTATGATATCTGTTATCGCTCTTTTAGGATATAAAGTTACGACATTTACATCTTTAATTGTACCAATAGTAATATTGGCAATACCTATTTTTGATACTATATTTGCAATACTAAGGAGAATAATAAAAGGTCAAAACATTGGAGTTGCTGATAAAGAACATTTCCATCATCAACTTTTAAAAATGCGTTATAGCCCAACTAAAAGTATTTTAATAATTTATGCTATCGATATTGCTTTTGCAGCAGTTTCCATCTTTTATATTTTAGGAGATAACCAAATAGCAATAGCAATATATATAGTTTTAATGATTTTACTATTATTTGTTGTTTTAAAAACAGATATCTTATTTGATCATAGTAAAAAGAAACAGGTGATAGAAAATGAAAAAAAACCAAAAAGTGTCAAAGGAAAAAATAGAGGAAAAAAGAAACGTAAAAGAAAACATTCTTAATATTTCTACTCTAATTTTTCTTTTTTTAATACCTTTATTTAGCACTACTTATTTTTATAGTAGTTACACAACATTGTTTGAAGTAGTAATAATTTTTGTGATTTTTTTTGCCACTTTAATAATTTATAAAGAATCTAGAAAAAATAGTAAATATTTATTTATATATTATGCATTATGCTTTTTATATTTAATTATTAGTTTTCTTAGAAGTGATACTTTTTATTCTCTAGTTCCAGGTAATTTTAATTATAACTTTTTAGATGAAGGATTAACTATTATTAAATTAATTACCCCAATTACACTAATTTATTCTCTTTATTATCAAAAAATAGAATGGAAAAAATACTTGTTAGTTCTAAAGATTTGGGTAATTCTAATATGTGGTTCAATTATTATAACCAATATTTTTAAAATAAGTCTAAGTTCTTATAGCAATCTACCTATAACTAAAAATATTTTTGAATGGAATATAAATAATTACTATCAAGAAACCGCCAGCAAGGGATTTTTTGTATATGCTAATCAAGAAGCGGTAATCATGATTATGCTATTACTTTTATTTATTTATGATTTTCTATATAAAAACAAAAAAAGTGTTTTTTACATTATTTTACTTATGTTTGCTATGTTAATGCTCGGTACTCGTGTATCATCTGTCGGAGGTTTTCTAACATTAATTTGTGCTTATATCTTTTATATATTTTATTGTGTTTATAAAAAAGAAAAGTATGTTTTTAAATCCTTATATGTCCTTATTCCAATTTGTATATGGGGAATACTACTTCCAATATCTCCTTATGCTAATCGAAATATTGAATTAAATACTATCCAAGAAAACTATAGCGACGCAGTAGCAGCAGTAACGGGACAAGATGAAATAGAAGAAACTAAAGAAAAATCAAATACAAATATAGACTATGTATATGCTAATTATAATCCTAATTATTTACCTCAAGTTTTCTTTGAAGACTATTATCCAATAAAATATGATTCTGACTTTTGGTATGAATTTGTAAAAAATACTCCCTTAGAAGAGATGAATTATCGAACTATTGAAACGAGTATTATAAAAAGAGTAGTAGAAATAAATGATGATAAATTAGATGTTTTATTTGGTATAAGTAATGCCCGGATTCAAAATATTGTCAATATTGAAAGAGACTTTGTCTTACATTATTATGCTTTTGGTATTATAGGTTCTATTGTTTTGCTTTTGGTATACATAATTATGTTAGTGTATAGTATTTATAAATTATTTAAATATCAAACCTATTACTTGTTTATAATAACAACTGCAATTTTACTGTTTGTTTTCTCTGCATATTTGACTGGAAACATAATCAACTCTATGAATGCAATAATTCCCTTTGCATTTATCTCAAGTGGCGTATTTCTAAGTAAAAAGGTTGATAAATAATGTCACTTTTTGTTATAATACATAAAGAAAGGATATCTTGCTAATGAAAATTATTAATAATTTGAAATATACTTATAAAAAATATGGCTTTTTATTACAACAATTAGTATCGCGAGACTTCAAGGTAAAATATAAAAGAAGTGTTTTGGGTATTTTTTGGAGTTTACTATATCCAATTTTAATGATGGCTGTTATGGCCATAGTGTTTTCTAATGTATTTAGAATGTCAACGCCTGGAGTTAGTTATTTAGCGTATTTGATGATTGGTTTAACGTTTTTTAACTACTTTAGTGAAGCATCAAATTTAGCAATGAGTAGCGTTGTTAGCAATTTTTCTCTTATTAATAAAGTGTATATTCCCAAATATATATTTCCGTTATCTAAATGTTTATTTGTAGGAATAAATTTCTTGCTTACATTAATACCATTGTATGCTGTAATTATATTTACTGGAACTGGCCTTAACTGGTGGCATTTACTACTACCTTTTTCCTTTGTTTGCTTATTTTTATTTACAGTTGGTATGGGATTTATATTATCTACGATATCTGTATTCTTACGAGACATGTTTTATATCTATGGCATAATAACAACTATTTGGACATATCTAACACCAATTATGTATGATATAAGTATAATTAATCCAACATTACAATTCATCATGAAATTTAATCCAATGTATCAATTTATTAATTTTGCAAGAACAATTATTCTATATGGTAACTGCCCGACGATTGGTCAGTTTGCAGGTTGTTTTGTTTCGGCGATAGTTATATTCTTTATAGGTATATTTGTATTTAAAAAGAATCAAGACAAGTTTATTTATTATGTCTAGGAGGTTTGCATGAAGAAAAAGGAAATAATGATTGATGTTGACCATGTATCGATGCGATTTAATTTAGGTATTGAAAAAGGATTTTCCCTAAAGCAAGCTTTTGTTGATTTGTTTAATAAGGAAAAAAGAAAAAAAAGAAAGAATAATGAATTTTGGGCTTTAAAAGATGTTGACTTTAAAATCAACAAAGGGGAAGTTGTCGGATTTATTGGTTCAAACGGTGCTGGGAAATCAACACTTTTAAAGGTTGTTGCGGGAGTTATGAAGCCGACGAAAGGTAAAGTCGATGTTTATGGAAATGTTTGTCCAATGATTGAACTGGGGGCTGGATTTGATCCACAGTTAACGGCAAGAGAAAACATTTATTTGAATGGAGCAGTAATGGGATATTCCAAGGAACTGATTGATTCGAAATTTGATGAAATAGTTGAGTTTTCGGAACTTAGAGATTTTCTAGATGTGCCAGTTCAAAACTTTTCATCTGGTATGGTTGCAAGACTTGCTTTTTCAATAGCAACAATTGTTGAGCCAGAAATACTTATTGTCGATGAAATATTATCAGTTGGTGACATTGCGTTTCAAGCCAAAAGTGAAGCAAAAATGATGCAAATGATTGGTGGGGGAACAACGGTTTTGTTTGTATCACATTCAATTGAACAAATAAAAAAGATGTGTGAAAGGGTAGTTTGGATTGAACACGGTGTAGTTCAAAAAATAGGGGGAAAAGAAGTGTGTGATGAGTATATGAGGAAAATGGGTGTAGAGAATGACGAATTATACAAATGAAATTGTTAATTTTGAAAAGTTTAAAAATATAAAATATGAAAAAAGCATTTTAAATTCGCAAAAAAAATTTTTTACAATTTATATTCTAATAAATAATTTAAATAAACTTGATTTAAATGTTGTAACAAGCGTATTAAATCAAACTTTTAAAGATTTTGAATTTTTGATTTTTATTAAAAAAAGCGATGATTTAGAAAAAATATTAGATTTGGAAAACCACACTTTTAAAGATTACAGAATAAAGATAATAGAAGTTGATAATTTTGATTTTCATAGTTTAAATAATTTTTTTGAAACAGAATTTTTAGTACAAATTGATGAGGATAGTTATATGGATAAGACTTTATTAGAGTTGGCCTATTATAATATAAATTTCTCTAAAATAAACGATAAAATTATTTATACAAATGTGGTTGATTTAAAAGAAAACAAATTATATAATGAAGTTATAATTAATAAATCATTAAAAAAAATCTTGATATTTACTAACATATTGATTTTCAATAAAACTTTATTATATAATGTTTTGAAAAGTGATTTCAATAATATAGGGTTTGTTCATTTCAATTATTATGGCACATTTACGACGAACTATTCATGCACAGTTATTTCAGCAAATAAAGGTTTAAAAAACTACCCACAAAGTTGTTTATATAATTACAATTCTGAACCGAGTAATTTTGTATTAAAATATAATGCTAAAAAAAGTAAAAATGCCATTTTGTGTATAATGCCTTGGGCAAAAGTAGGCGGAGCGGATTTGTTTAATTTAAATGTTATTAAGTACTTAAAAGAAAAAGGATATTCCATATTTATTATTGCAACTGAAGTGTGTAAATATGAAATGCGTGAAAGTTTTGAAGATTATGCAGATGCTTATTATGATTTAACAACTTTTTTACAAAGAGAATATTGGGCAGATTTTATAAAAAATATTATTTTGCATAACGATATAAAATTGATTTTTCAAATGAATAGTTTATACTTTTACCATTTAATACCATGGATAAAATACCAGTTTCCAAAATTACCTATATTGGAATATTTACATGCTGAAGATTTTGGTTGGAGAAATGGTGGTTATCCAAAAGATTCTACCGCAGTATCACAATTTATTGATAAAACTTTTACATGTAATGAACATTTAAAAACAATAATGCACGATAAAATGAATAGAGTAAATGATATTAGCGTTAAAACTTTATATATTGGTGTTGATACTGAAAAATTTAATCCTGATATTGTAAAAATAACTGACAAAACAACAGAAGAGTTTTGTAAAGGCAAAAAAGTTATATTATTTCCTAGTCGTTTCTCTTATGAAAAGAGGCCAATATTTTTGCTGAATTTAATGAAGAAAATAAAAGAAGAAAGAAACGATATAGTTTGCATAATGGTAGGAGATGGTGATGCCAAAGGTGATATAATAAAATTTATCAATAAATATTCTCTGGAAGATGTAATAAAATTAATTCCAATGCAATCTGACATAAGGCAATATTATAAATTAGCAGATATAACAATAATCTGTTCACTATCCGAAGGCATAACTTTAACAACCTATGAATCTCTATCAATGAATAAACCTGTTGTAACAGCGGATGTTGGTGGGCAAAGAGAAATTGTTAAAAATGGTTCTGGAATGGTTATTAAAACTTATCAAGATATTAAAAAGGATTTATATAATTTCAATTATAGTGAAGAAGAATTAATATCATATAAAAATGCCATATACAAATTGTTGAATAATCATTATCCAAAAAACAAATTGCGAAATAAAGTTATCAGCAATTACTCTCAACAACGAATGTTGGATACTATTGAAACTAATATTAACGCATTAATTGTAAATAAGTCAAAGATTAAACAAGATTTAATTGTTGATGAAAACTTTGCAATAAGATTTCTGGTTCTGTTTAATGAAACTAGCAAGGTGTTTTTTAATAATTCATTTGAATTCGATAATTATAAACAATATATGAAAAATAAATTGTGGAAGAAATGGTGGTGGCGAGGTTTTGTTAAATGTGTCAAATTGATGCATTTAGATAAAATCATAAAAAAAATATATTTTAGAGGGAAGTGATTTTAATGAAAATTAATAGTTATTTAAAAAGGGTAAAATTTTTACTTCGAAGAGAGAATAAATATATTCCTAGTGGTTATAAAAGTAATAATAAATTTGATTGTTGTCCGAAAGTCAGTGTTTTATTGCCCATATATAATCATGCTGATGTTGCAAAGTATGCAATTGAATCAATCCTAAAACAAACTTATCAAAATATTGAGTTAATCATTTTAGATGATGGATCAAAAGACAATTTGCAAGAAAAAATAAAGAAATATTATAAACATGAAAATGTAAAAATTTATCTTCAAAAAAACCAAAAATTACCTAGGGCTTTAACTCACTTACATCAATTAGCAACTGGTGATTTTATTACATGGACCTCAGCGGATAATATAATGGCCCCTGAAATGATAGAAACTTTGGTGCAAAAATTAATGATGAATCCTAATGCCGCTTTAGTTTATGGTGATGTGTATGTTATTGATAAAAATAATAAACCTTATTTTGGAGTATGCAGAGATGCAGAAAGAGATTTCAACAAACCAAACATAATAAGACTAAATAGAAGCGATAAACCTTTAAGTATTGGAAATGATAATTACATAAATGCAAGTTTTCTTTATAGAAAAGAAAATAGTGATGTATTAATGGGAAAATATTCAGATGATATAATTGGAGCAGAAGATTATGATTACTGGTTAAGACTGCAAAAAACTGGCAAATTAGTTCATATTAGAAATAAAAAACCATTATATTATTATAGAGTTCATGATAATTCAATGAGTCATGAGTTAGAAACAAAAAAATTAAAAAAACATCAATCTAGGTTAGAAAACCTTCAAAAATATGAGCAAAATAGAATAAAATGGTGTAGCAAAAGACCTAATATAATTTTTGATGTAAATGATAAAAAAATAGATATACTTGATTATATTTTAGGATTACCTGTTTATATAAATGAAAAAGAAAATGATAAAAATATTTATTTTGTAAGCAAAAACGCAAAAGAAGAAAACGTATACTACATGGTTACTGATGAATATTACCTATTAAAAGATACAAAAAAACAAAGAGATATTGTTAAAATATTTAAAGGTATTAATGTACCGCGAGAAACTTATAAGTCGAGAAACTTATATTCGCATTCTTTTTATCAAGACGAATTAATCAGAGTAAAAAAACCAATATTTGGTTGTCATATTAATTCTAATAATTTTTCAGAAAATGATTTAATAGAAATATTAAAAAATAATAATGATATTTTATTTGTTATGTTAGATGAAATAAGTAACAATAAAATTAAAACAATAAGCGAAAATTATAATAACTTTATTTATTATCCCAATAAAGTATTTGGAGTAGAATATCAAACATACTCATATTTTTCTAGAATAATAAGTTTTAAAAACGATACC
>DVHV01000097.1 GCA_018711775.1 Candidatus Onthocola stercoravium
AGAAATGATCTCTTGTTTTTATGTGGATAAGTAAGCAAAAGTTGTTGATAGTTTTAAGAGAAAATTTGGTATAATTGAATTAGAAAAGTAGTGATAAATGTGACATCAGAAAATTTAGAAAAAGAATTTGAAATAAGAAAATTAAAAACGGCAAATAAACAATTAATGAATACAAATACCATGTTAAACAGACAATATAAAAATTTAAATGAACATTTTGAAAGAAGAGTAAAAGAAGAAGTAGAAAAACAATTAAAAATGATAGAACCAAAAAAAGAAATTATTGAAGTAAAAACAAAACCAAATACTAGAGGTTTATATAAAGATTATGAAAAATTACAAGATAAATATAGTAAGATTAAGTTAGAGAACAAACACTTATTGTTAAGAACACAAATCGCTGAAGATGCCAAAAGAAGACTAAAGGAAATAGAACAAAAGCAGAATATTAAAATTGACGAAATGAATAATGAAATAAAAAGATTAAAAAAAGAAATAGAAAGATTAAAAGCACTTACTAACTTAGATGGAACAACATCAGGAATACCAACAAGTATGACACCAATTGGCAAAAAGAAAGTAATCCCTAATTTTGCACATAATACAGGAGGAAAGATAGGAAGAAGCAAAGGTCATAAAAAAGATAAATTAGAAAAAGTAAGTGAAGAAAAAATAAACGAGTATATCAAACATGAATTAGAGAAATGTCCACATTGTGATAAGTGTGAATTAGTTCCGACTGGTGAAATAATCAAAAAACAAGTAAAGGATTACAAAATTATAGTTAATTATATAGAAAATGAATTTATAGTATACAAATGTAGTTGTTGTGGTAAGATCGTGCATGCTCCTATTCCTAATCATTTAAAAGAAGATATTCAATATGGAAGTAATGTAAAAAGTATTGCCTTAACTCTTAGTAATGTCGGAAATGTATCATTAAATAAAATAAGGAGAATATTAAATGGGTTATCAATGGAAGAAATAGATCCATGTGAAGGATATTTAGTAAAACTACAAAAGAATGCAAGTAAAAGTTTAGAAAGCTTTATTGAAGAATTACATAAAGCATGTATTACATCAAAAATAATATATTGGGATGATACGGTAATTAGTATTGATAAAAAGCAAAGCTGTATGAGATATTATGGCAATGATTTCATATGCTTATTTAAGGCACATGAAAAGAAAAATAAAGAAGGATTAGATCAAGATAAAATATTAAGTCTACTCGATAAAAATACAGTAGTAGAACATGATCATAATAAAGTAAATTATAATCCGGAATATGAATTTATCAATGCGGAATGTTGCCAACATTTACTTAGAGATTTAAAAAAAGTAGAAATGAATCTTCCTAATAGAGTATGGTGTAAAGAAATGATCAAGTTATTTCAAGAATACGATCATAAAAGAAAGGAGTTAATAGATAAAGGAATTGATCATTTTGAAAGTGATGAGATTAATGACTTCATTTTAAATATTGATACCAATCTATTAAAGGGATTAGAAGAAAATGAGAAAGATCCAAATCCCTATTATGCTCAAAAAGAATTAACACTCATATGGAGAATCATGGAATACCGAGATAACTATATCTATTGGATCTTTGATTTTAACATTCCTTTTACAAACAACTTAAGCGAAAGAAACTTAAGAGGAATAAAAACAAAGATGAAGATATCCGGACAATTCCAAAATATCGAAAGAGCAAGAGATTATGCGAATATCAGAAGTTATATTGAAACATGCAGATTATATGGTATCAATGAATATCAATCGCTCACCAGATTAGTAGAAGATAATCCTTATACTTTCAAAGAATTACAAGCATTAAAAAAATAAGTGACCATCACTTATCTTTTGCAATGGCTGTAAATACTAACTTTTCTTGTGTAAACTCGCAGTAAAGTAATAGAGCTTGGTAGATATTTTCCTACATTTATAGTATAATTAAGTAAGGTGAAGTGCATGAAGTATCCTAACAACATAAAAAAGAGTTATAAGAAAGAAATTAATTATAAGAATCGAGGTATGGATTTAGAAAGCTTAATTAATGATGCTTGTAAGTATTATTTGGAGCATGATTTGGCTATTATTTATAAGAAACCTACTCCAATTGGAGTTGTTGATGTTGATTATAAAAATGGAGCTGTTATTAATAAAGCTTATTTTAAAGAACCTTCTACCCTTGATTATAACGGGATCTATAAAGGAAAATATATTGAATTTGATGCGAAAGAGTGTCAATCAAAAACGAGTTTTCCTTTAAGTAATATTCATGATCACCAAATTAAACATATAGACAATATTATAAGACATGGAGGAATTGCATTTTTAATTATTGGTATGAATGGAGGATATTATTTATTTAAGGGTAGTGATTTACTTCATTTTATTCATACTAATAGTAGGAAAAGTATTCCCTATTCTGTTATTCTAGAATTGGGTATTCCTTTGAAACTAAATTATAATATTGGAATTGATTATTTAAAAGGTATAGATATAGCTTATAAAGGAGTTGGTTATTTTGAAAATACCAAAGATTAAAGTTAAAAAGAAAGTAAAATCAGAAAAGAAAGAAAAGAAAGTAAAAAAGAAAAAAGGAAGTAAGAAGAATACTATTTTAATTATTTTGATTA
>DVHV01000098.1 GCA_018711775.1 Candidatus Onthocola stercoravium
CAATTAAAGTATGATTTTGAAGATCTTCCAAGTTGTTCAGATTATAGTTTATCTTCAACAAAAAGCTCTGGCTTATGGGAATTCCTATTTGTTAAGCCTTTAGCATTCCTAATATTAGAGTTAGGAAATTTAATTGGTAACTTAGGTGTATCCTTAATATTAATAGGGTTAGCTATTCGTCTTATACTTTTACCATTTACAATTAAAAGTTCTAGACAAACATTTAATATGCGTAAGGCTCAACCTGAAATAGAAAAAATTGAAAGAAAGTATCGTAATCGTACTGATAACGAATCATTGATGGCTAAAAGTCAAGAAACAATGATGGTTTATAAAAAGTATAAAGTAAATCCAATGGTAGGATGCTTGATGGCCCTAATTCAAATCCCATTGTTCTTTGCTTTTTTACAAGCAATCTACAGAACTCCAGCCATATATGAAGAAACCTTATTTGGTTTTGATTTAGGTATGACTCCAATGGTAGGAATTGGCCAAGGAAATTACTTATATATATTATTATTAATTTTAATTGCTATATCGACATATTTTTCATTCCGTCAAACAATGACACAAACACCACAATCCACTCCAGAAGCGGCTAAACAAATGAAGGTAATGCTTTATGTAATGCTAGTTATTGTAGTTTATGCATCACTAACCCTTCCAACTGCTTTAGCGTTCTACTGGATTGTAACATATACATTCATTGCAGTTCAAAATATTATTATCAACATGATTAATAATAGATCCTTAACTAATAAACCTCGTAAGAAAAAGGAAGAAAAGAAAAAAGAAAAAATTAAAGATAAATTAGTTAAGAAAGAAGGTATGAAGTATGGAAAAAATAATTAAAGATGGAAAAGAGACTGAACTAGTAATAGAAGAAATACTAACAGAAAATAACTTAACTAAAGATGAAATTGTTTATACATCTCATGATAAGAAAGGTAAATTATTTCAAGGAACTTTAAAAGAAGTAACAGTTTATAAAAAGACAGATATTAATGATGTCATAAAAGAATTTTTAAAGGAAATAATTGAAAATATGGGGCTTGAAGTATCTTTTGAAACTACAACAAAAGATGAAAGAACTACTATAAAAATGTATTCTAATAATAATCCAATAGTTATTGGTAAAAATGGTCATACATTAAAAGCATTAGAAACTTTAGCAAAACAAAAAATTCAAAATGATACAGGAATATTTTATAAAATCAATTTAGATGTTTCAAATTATAAAGAAAGGATACAAAAGAGCATTGAAAGATTAGCAAAAATAACTGCAAAAGAAGTAGCTAAAACTAAAATTCCTGTCGCTCTTGATAATATGACTTCATACGAAAGAAGAATAGTGCATAATGTACTTACAGATTTTAAAGGTGTTAAAACGGAAAGTGAAGGGGAAGAACCAAACCGTCACGTAGTAATTAAACCAGAATAGGGAAGCAATATGCTTCTTTTTTTGAATTATATCTTGACAAATATACTGAAAAAAGCAAATAAAACGGTGTACTTGTCAAAAATATAAAGTGTAGTCTATACATTATCAAAAGATAATTAACTACATTAAATTTCAAAGTGCAATTTCAAAGTGCAAAAATTGCACTTTGAAATTGTTTTATTAATTAAATAGTGATATAATATTATTGCATGGAGGCTTTAAATGGAAAAAAAAGAAAGTTGGAATATTGAATTATTGGAATATATTAAACAGGGAGAACCAAGTCGTGTTGAAAAAACTAAAAGTTGGGAAACTGCTATAGGGCTTCAAGAAGTTGATGGATTAAAACCATCAAAATATTTAATAGAAACTGCCAAAAAGCATATTGAAGGTGATATTGATTTAAAAGAAGTTGAATCAAGAATAAATGAATATTATAAAGCTTTAGATAATCGTAAAAGTGAAGAACTTGAAGACTGTGAAGAGGCGGACAAAGTCTCTATAAGAATTACAGAAATTTTAAGTGACAACTCATTTAATTTTAATCCAACAGAGTTATCATTAATACATCAAAAATTATTTTCTGATATTTTTAAACATGCTGGTAAAATTAGAGATTACAATTTTACTAAAAAAGAATGGATTTTAAATGGCGATAGCGTTATATATGCCTCATTTGAAACAATACCTGCTGCACTTCAATATGATTTTGAAAAAGAAAAAGAATTTTCGTATAAAGATTTATCACTAGATGAATCAATAAAACACTTATGTCGGTTCACATCTGATATATGGCAAATACATCCTTTTTGTGAAGGAAACACTAGAACAACTGCTGTATTTATTATTAAATATTTAAAAACTTTTGGTTTTGATATAAATAATGATGTATTTGCAGAAAATTCTTGGTACTTTAGAAATGCGTTAGTAAGATCCAATTATACTAATTTTAATAAAAATATTTTTGAAGATATTTCATACTTAGAAAAATTCTTTTATAATCTCTTAACTGATACTAAATATGAACTAAAAAATAGATATATGCACATCGATTATATTCAAAGTGCAAACGATACAAATCTAAAGTGCAAAAATTGCACTTTAGATGAACAAGTCATTATTAATATAATTAAAAATAATCCAACAGTAAAACAAGAAGAAATTGCTAATATAACTAATAAATCACTAAGAACTATAAAAACTAGAATGATGCAAATGCAAGAAAAAGGACTAATTGCAAGAAAAAATGGCAAAAGAAATGGTGAATGGATAATTTTAAATAACAAGTAAAAAAGTTTTTCTTCAGTGTCTAATACAAATTCCTAGATAAGGTTTTAAACAAACTAGAGTACGAACTTTATATAAAAATACCATAATGTATATGAATTATCAAGATGTTGCCAAATTTACTGAAAAAAGCAAATAAAATGGTGTAATTTTCAAAGGAGTTAATAATGATAAAAAATAACAACATTGAAATAATTGAAAAATTTATGAAAGAAAATAATGGATATATTACTTCTAAAGAAGTAAAAAAATTAGGAATTCATAGAATGTATTTAAAAATAATGTTAGATAGAAAAATAATAGAAAAAGTAAATAGAGGAATTTATATTTCTAGTAATATATTTGAAGATTCATTTTTTACATTTCAATTAAAGTATCCTAATGTAATTTTTTCTAGATTTACTGCACTATACTTTTATGGATTAACTGAACTAATTTCATATAATTATGATTTAACAATTGCTAATAATTATCATGTGGAATTTATAAATAAAAAACATAATGTAATAAGATGTAAAAACGAATTATTAACATTAGGCTTAACAGAAGTAGAAACTCCATATGGCAATATAGTAAAAGCCTATGATCGTGAAAGGTGTATTTGTGATATTATAAAATATAGAAACAAATTAGATTTAGAACAAATCAAGAAATCCATAAAAATGTATTTAAGAGATAAAAATAAAGATTTAATAAAATTATCTGAATATTCTAAAATTATGGGAATAAATGAAAAGGTTGTTTATTTCATTACTATGTTATGTGAAGATTAATATTTTAAAATGCCAAAATTGTAATATAATTTTTACTTATTAGAATTGTTTCTCAATTACTAAAATTGTGTGAACGCACAATTTTAGTAATTTTAAAAGGTAAATAATTATCAGTTATCTACCTTTTAAAATTATATATTTTCTTTAATTCTTCTAGTATTTCATATACAACCGGACAAATACTAGCATTACTAATAATACCATATAAACTAAATAATCTTTCGCTCTTATTGGTATAAGGATAATCCCTACAAGATTCTGGCAAACAATTTTCTGCTAAACAGTTATTATCATCATCTAAAAACTTACATCTATTACATTTAAATGAGTACTTACCACTAGTATTTATGTCTAATTCTTTACTTATCAATTCTTCTTTATCCAAATTCAATTTATTACATATAATATCTAATTCTTCCTCAGCCATAGATGTATTTAATTTCTTACAACAATTCCTACAATCTTTACAGTTATATATCTTAAAATATTTTTCATGTAATTCCCTAAATTGCTTATCTAATTCTTTATCATCAGCATGTCCTTTTAAATAAGTTCTAAATCTAAGATTTTCTTCTTCTTTTCTATTAGCCATAATAGCAAGTTCATCAATATTTATCATAGTACCTCCAATTGATTAAATATATAATAATATAATTTATATATTTAATCAATTATTTTTTTATCTTCCTCTGTTTCTTCAGCATTATCTAATGCATATCTACATGCTTGTATAACAAATCCTGAAAAGGTACAATCTTTCATCTCTATAAATTTTTCTATTTCATCAATTAATGGAACAGGAAATCTAATACATTTATTTTCAGTCTCTTTTCTGTCTGAATTCAATCTAAAAGCCATATTTTACCTCCATCAACATGATAATATAAAATGCATTTCAAACATGCATAACATAAGTTATGCTATATGCATTGCAATTTAACAAAAATTATGATATTGTAATAATGGTGATAATAAATGAGTGCAATTAAACTTAGAAATAAAATTTATATTATTTTAATAGTAGTAATATTGATTGTAATAGCAATAGTAGCGATTTTATTGATAAATAATAGTGCTAGTAGAGTTGTAATTAGTAATGAAGAAAGCAAACAACTAATTAATACAAATGCTTTAACAATGATGTATGAAACTGAGGCAGGTAGTGGAGAATATCAAGTGAGCAGTGATACAACATGGCCACAGGAGGGATATACATTTAATGAAAGATTATCCGGGTGTGAAAATGGTAGCCAGCTTGCTTGGGATGATGAAAACAAAAGAGTAATTGTATCAACTTCAGTTTCTGATAAATGTTATGTGTATTTTGATAAAATGGTACCAACATTTGCAGATATATGTAGAGAAGAAAACTCTAACACTTTAGCTTGCAAAGTTGCAACAAATTATACAACAGATGGCGAAAATGGCTTATATTACCATGATGGAACAGGAAGTTATACTAATGCAGATCAAGAAGCAGGGGATAATTCATACAGATATGCTGGAGCAAATCCAAATAACTACGTATGTTTTGGAGCAACAGGAGCAGATTGCCAAGATGAAGATAACCAATACAGAATAATAGGAGTATTCAATAATCAAGTAAAATTAATTAAAGCAACAAGTTATGGAGATTATACTTGGAATCCAAGTGTGGTTAATGAATGGAATGAAAATACAAAACCAGATATATATGCAACACTAAATACAACATATTACAATACAATACCAGTAGAATGGCAAAACTTAATTGCAGAGTCAACATGGCAAGTCGGAGGAATGAATTTTAGTAATACAAATACAGCCAAACAATATTATGATGTCGAAGTAGGAACAGGACAAAATGGATATGAAGAAACAATGAAA
>DVHV01000099.1 GCA_018711775.1 Candidatus Onthocola stercoravium
AAGAGGATTTATTTAATACTATTCCAGAAAGAACAAATTGTATTACTTATGAATTAGATGAAGATATTAAGAAAAGAAAACAAGAAATTGAAAAAGAGATTAAAGTATTTAGAGAAAAGATAATGAATAAGTAATAAAAGTTTTTGTTTACTTTTTCTAAAAAAGTAATAACAAACGAACACGTTTTGTTGAACTTGATTTAATGAAAGTGGGAAAAGTTTGTTTAAATAAATTATGAAAATAATTATTGTTATTTGAATAATTTACATAGATAAAATAAAAAGCTGTGCTTTCTATTTTATCAATACTTTATGTAGTTTTAACTATTTATAGTTATTACGAAATAAAGTATAAACGGTTTCTAAGGTGGTAAACCTTAGCTTCCATATCTTGTCTCTGACAAGATATATAGGAAGTTATGAATAATGACAAAACCACTTTCGTGCCATTTTCAGTATTCATAAGATAAGGAGGTGTAATCTATATGGAATTATCTTATTCACTACATTTAGGTAATGATAAAAACAAATCTATCAAAGCAAGACAAGAAGCAAAAAATACTCCATCAGGTACTACATCAAAGAATAATAATGCTATTCAAAATGTTAAGCAATTAGGAAAAGTTAATCATCATAACTTAAGACAATACGATAATAATCAGGAACTAATAAAAGCCATCAAAGGTTCAAATGATATTGTTAAAGATGTTAAAGATTTATATTTAAATTTATTTGAAGATGCAAGACTTGAATACAACAATAAACAAACTAGAGATGATAGAAAAATAGATAACTACTTTAATAAGATAGCAAATGATACAAAACATGATCTTGCTTGTGAAATAGTTATTGAACTTGGAAATATGGAATATTGGGATGAGAAAAGTTTAGAATATAAATATCAAATGACACAGGTATTTGAACAACAACTTGAAGATATACAAGAAATTGTTCCAGACTTTTATATAGCAAATGCTACTATTCATTTTGATGAACACTCTCCACATATGCATATAGTTGGGGTTCCAGTAAAAGAAAATTGTAAAACTGGTCTATCAAGACAAGTTGGTAAAACATCCATTTTTACAAAAGAATCATTAGTAGTTATTCAAGATAAAATGAGAGAAAGATGTATTAATGAATTTAATATTGCATATGGTATGGATTCTAAATTAAAAGAAAAACAAAAAGGTAAAAATCGAGATATAACCTCATACGAAAGAAAACTCTTTAATGAAAGAGTTAAAGGTCTTAAACAAGAAATATCTAACCTTGAAAATGAAGTATCTGATTTAGAAGATAACAAACAAAATATTAATAATCAAATAACTAAACTTAATAAAGATAAAAACGATATAACTGATGAAATTGATAAAAAGAAAAAAATTAATAATAAAATTATTATTAAATCTAAAAATCAACTTTGGGATGAAAATGAAAAATTAAAAGAAGAAAATGAAGATTTAAAAAGATTAAACTATCAGTATGAAAATCAATACAAAAGTTTAAAAGAAAAAACTGATTATCTTATTTATCATTTGAATAAAGTATTAAAAAAATTACCCGAATTTATTCAAAATATCGTTGAAAGATTATTTAATTATAGTGGTTTAGATTTAAAATATTTTAAGCAACAATATGATCCAGAAGTTAAACGAAAAGAAGAAAGCAGATTTAAAGGTTTCAATCTATTTAATAAAAAAGAAATTGAAAAATCAATAAGACATATTAACAATGAAATGGACGAAGCAGCTGAAGAATTTTATCAAACGAAGAAAGGCAAAGAAAAAGACGATGGCTTATCATTATAAGTCATCGTTTTATAATCTTATATTTTTTTTGTTATTGTCATGAAATCTATTATATATTTCTTTTCTTCCTTTATCTATAAAATCTTGTTTACTATTCTTAATACCATAAACAATAGTTTCAATAGGATAGTATTGTTCTACTATATCTTGATATTCTTTTACTTTTTCTAAATCAATATTACCATACAATCTTAATATATCTTCACCAAATGATAAGCCTATTTCTTCCTCGCTATCTTCAAGCAAATATATAAAATCACAATATTCATCTATTATACCAGAATCACCAAAATCAATTATTCCACATAATCTTTTATTTATATCTAGTAATAAATGATTACAACTGAAATCATTATGACAAAGACATTTTTTTCCATTAAATATAGTAGTAGAATTTAATCTTTGCATAAATGACTCAATATATTGTTTTTCTATATCTGTTAAACTATCATAAATTGTATTTCTTAATAATTGGTATTCCTCAAATACATTTTGTTTGTTATCTATTATATATGAACTTATTTCAGAACAATCCAAATCATGCATTTGCCTTAAAAATTGTGCAATATCTTTTTTTAATAAATCTTGTTCTTCTTTTGACATAGTAGAATAAATCTCTGGTGTTAAGAATGTTCCTTTTATTTCTTTATATCCTAATATAGAAATTTCATCACTAATAATTGAATATTCTATATTAGGTATTTTAATTCCAGTATTCAAACTTTGATTTAAAAAATCATAAATTGCTTTTTCTTTTTCATAACCTTTTTTCTTATTAGCACTAAAT
>DVHV01000100.1 GCA_018711775.1 Candidatus Onthocola stercoravium
TTTAACATTATTTACAAGTTTTACTAATACTCTTCCAAATCCTACAAAAGGTGCAACATCTTCTGTTGTTTTTATTACTTCTCCTGTTTCCTCATCTTTTGAATGACCTAAAAGAGGTGCAAATACAGAATCACTGTCTTCATCAACTGTTAATGTTAATGTACCTTTTGTAAATTCTTGTGCTTTCTCTGTTAATTCATCATCCGAATATAGCTCCGCTTCAGCTATATCTAAACTTGCTGTACTTTCTATTGCTCCTGCAAGTTTCTTTGCTCCTGTATATCCTCCATCAGTACCTATTGGAGAATATTTAAAATGTCTTAAACCTATCTGTGCCATATTATACCACCCTTTCTTTAACAAATGATATCGTTTTATGGTAATATCCTGTGTCTTGTTCGTACATATCAGGACTATCTCCATCCCATACATAATCATTTGCTAACATTTTATTTTTTATTTCTTTCATAATATTTAAGTAATTACCTTTTGTGTAAATATCTATATCAATTGTATCTTCACTGTACTTTATCTGATCATCACTAGCCATCGAAGGATCATTACCTGCACTTTGATATGTAAGGTATGTTTCTTCTTTTCCAAAGTATTTTATAAATCCAATTGGAATATTAACTCCATCTACTATAAAATTTTCAAATATCTTTTCTATTTCCTCATTCATAACTTACTCCTTTGGCAAATATTCATCTTGTACACTCTGCATTGCCTGTTCTATTTCTGTTTTCTTTTTAAAAGCAGGTCTTAAGAATGGTTTTTTAGCCTCCCCATTAGATGTTCCATATTCTCTAGCCATTGCTTTTAATGGATTTGGTATTCCATTTCTATCATAACCATAAAAGCCTACTTTAGTTGCTATTTCTTCTTTGCTGTTTTTATATGGTCTTGTAATAATAAGAGACTTTTCCAAGTCTCCTGTTCTTCTATTTAATACTTTTTTTAAGTTTGATTTCACATTAGTATATACAACTTTTGCTCCTGCCTCTGTCATTTTTTTCATCATATCTGTTGCTCCAAGATTCAATTCTTCAAATTGCCTTATCAATTCTACTGGTAATTCTTCTGTGAACTTTGCCATTATTTTTTTACCACCTTTGCTTGAATTTCTAATTCTATACCTTTTTCATCAATATTATTTAGATATTCAATAGAATATATTTTTTCAGCATATTTAACAAACATATCACGAGTTATCTCCACATTTGGAAATCTAATCGTGAAATTAGTATATGCCTTTTCAAAGTCTGAGTTATTTTGTATTAAGGTATAACCTTTTGTAGTTTTTACAGATGCCCATGTATTAAGTATTACAGTTTCTACAGGAGGTACTTTAAATCCTGCCTTGTCAAACTCCTCATCTATTTTTACAATTGTTATTTTTTTATTATATTTTCCTGCATTAATCATAATAAATTTACCGAATGCATATCTAAAATAGTGCTTACTGTATTGTTTATGCTCCCTTTCTCAATATATAAAGCTCTGTTGTCATACATATCTTGGCAGAGGATATATACCGCAATTATAAAATCAGGGTATATATCCAAATCTTTTTGACCTGTATAACTTTTAATATAACTCTTACTTACTTCTAAAAACATATCTAATTCTTTTAATTCTTTTTCTGTAGGTTCTGTTAAGTGTATATATTCAGCTATGTGTTCTTTTGTTATTTCACTCACTTTTGTTATATCTGCCATATTTTAAACACCTCTTATTCTGCTCCTTGACTTCCACTTGCTGATGCCATTACTAATTTAGATAATTTTTGTACATCTTGTACTTTACTGTCTATTTCTATATATCCTACGACTCCAACTGCATGTTGAGTAGCAAACTTTTCTCTTAATACTTCTATGTTTATATCTTCCCCAACTTTTACAGCTAAACCTGTCATATCTCCATAATATACAACTGTATTTCCTGCACTAATTTTTGGCATATTGTCTGATGTATAAACATCCTTTCCAAGTAATGTATAACCCCATTTAGAACTTAAGTCTCTGTTTAATAAGTAATTTCCTTCTGTATCTTTTAATTTTCTGATACTATTTCTTGTAGTTTTATTCATAATCCATATTGCATTCGCTTGATGTAGGTCAGGTACTTCATCTTGAGTGTCTATTAAATTATCTGCTGTTATTGATGTTTGACTATTTGCAGTTATTTGTTGTGTTACACCTCTTAAACCTGTAATTTTATTATCTGTTCCAATCAGTAGTTCTTTTTCAATAAATTTTGATATACTTTCTGCCATTTTATTTACTACAAATGTTACAATATCAAACTTTGAATTATTTATTAATGATTTTGATACTTTTGTTAATGCACCTGCTAAATATCCACTTAAACTTATATTTGTAAATTTTCCTGATGTACTTTCTAAATCAGTAAATTCTGTCGCATAAGCACAAGTGATACTTTGTGTTGATTCATCATAAAGTGGAATTGTTAAAGTTCCATTTACATTATATCTTTCTGCTAACTGATAAATAGGACATATTTCTACAACTTTTGATATAATTTTATCAGCAATACTTGATGGAATTACAGCACCATTTTCAGTTGCCGTAAGATTTACATCTGCTCTTTCTTCGACTTTGCCTCTAAGGTAGTTTTCAAATGCTTTTTCTTCAGCAAGTGCTCTTTGTTCTATTTCTTCTTCTTCTTTTTTCTTTTTTTCTTCTTCTTCAGATTCAGGTTCTTTTTCTTCTGTTAATTTGCGACCTTCCTTTATTTTCTCAATAGTTTCAATAATTGATTTTATAGTTTTTTCTAACTCTTCAAATTCTGCCATTTCTTCTTCTGTAAATTCTCTTTCTTCAGCTTTTGCCTTATTTACTAAACTTTCCATTTTTTCTTGAGCCTTAGCTCTTTTTTCTTGTAATTTTTTTAAATACATAATCTTTACCTCCATTTTTTTATATATAAAAAAAACAGCCTTATTCAGCTGTTGATTTTATTGTTTTTAATTTAATTTCATTTAGTCTATTTG
>DVHV01000101.1 GCA_018711775.1 Candidatus Onthocola stercoravium
CATGGGCACAACAATTACAATATTTACCAAGTATCAAATTATCATAGTCTTGTTTAGGTAACCAATGATAAGAGAAATCAGAACTAACTTCTTCTTTTAAATCGTGTTCAGGATTCATATCATATGTTATTTTATTTTCTTTATCAATTTCAACTTTGGTAAAAATGTTTCTAGGAGCATTTAAAGATTCATTATATATTCTTAGAGCATTTAGCCATGCTGAATTATTATCATACCATTGTCCGATTAAATCTGCTAATTCTTTACAATCTTCGGTAACACCATCAAATTTAACATTAGATAAATAATTTCTACATTTATCCATTGTAACTTTTAATTTTCTTTGTGATCCTTTATTTGAAGTGCAAGTTTTTGAGATTTGTCTAAAATTCAAGTAAACTCTTTGAATAAATCCAGATTTTCTTCTTTCTTCTTCAACTAATTCTTGATAATTTTCCAAAAAGAAATTTGCAAACTCTTGGTCAAATTCGTCCCTAGTATAAGGAAAATTGAATATTCTATGAATATCATCACCAATAATTCTATATTCATTTGATTTTCCATTTGGTAATTTTTCATCAAACATTTTTTCACTGATAAATGTTGATGCTCTTTGTCTAATTATTGCATCTTCTTCTAATGCACCTGTAATTTTCATTAATATTAATAAATCGCTAAGGTTTTGTACTGCAGATATGTTTGTATTTGTTACTTGACTTGCTTTTAATAACCTTTTTATATTTGCATCATATACTTTAATCATATCTTCAATTAGTGGATTTTTTGCGGTTGCAACGAAAGGTTTACTAAATAAGTATTTGTCTTGAATATTATATTTTTTTGCTAGTCTTATAAAATCTTGAAGTGTATTCTTTTGTAATATTTGATATGTCAAATAATAACTAGATCTCTCATCTTTTTTATTGTCATACAAGAGAGTAATACTATCACTTTCAAATAATCTACTATCAACTACAATTCTTTTGAATAGTTCTAAATCGAATTGTATTAATGACTCAAAATCATTTACATCTAAATTTACCATAAAGAATTTATTATGTAATTCTGGATCAGTTATATTATATTTTCTTAATAGTTCTACATACTCAACAAATGTTGCAAAATTTTTGCCTTGTAATAAACTTTCTGTATTTTCATCTTTTTTATCTAATAAATGACTATTTCTTATAACATTCAAGAAGAAGTTATCATCTTTTCTTAAATTATCAAATAATATAGTTCTATTATCTAAACTCATTGTTGACATCAAAATACCGTTAAATAATTGTTTGATTGCTAAATCGTGTTTTATTAAATCATTCATAAAATCTAGGAATAAAACAGGGTTTTCTCTGATAGATTCTGATTTAGAGCATATTTCATCTATTTGGTGTTTTGTAAGTTTAGTTATTTTATCTCCTTGTTCTATATAATATGTGTCATCATCTAAAACATATAATTTGTAATCTCCAATATATTCATTATTATGAATTAATTCAACAAATCCTTTTGGTTCTAATCCATTTGAAAATTTTAATTTAGTATTAGGGTTAAAAGCACCTTTAGCAATTACATTAACTCCTTTTGGTATTATAACTTCTTCTAGTAAAGAACAATCTGAAAAAGCATTGGACATAATATCAAAAGTTTTATCCATAGGTAAATGTAGTTTTTTAACTCTTGTAAAGTTTTCTAGTGCATTTGGAAATATTGATACAGGATCTCCGCTAAAAGTAACTTCTTCAAAAGGCATAAATACTTTATGTTTTGAAAATTCATTGGTATAATATCGTCCACGATCTCTAGTATGAAATCCAGGACAAGAAAATAATGAAATTGCTCGTACATCAAGTTTTTTAAGATTATCACATCCATAGAAAGCAGTAGATTCAATATCTTGAGTGCATCCACATATTGTTAATTCTTCTAAATGTTTAGCCCCAGCAAAAGCATATTCTCCAATAGTATTAATTGGTCTTATAAGCCCACGACCTAATTCATCATATTGAACATTATAATCTTCAAGCGAATAAGATTTGTCTTCTATACCACAGGCATATAAAACAATTTTTTGTTGCATATCGTGAATTAAGATTTTATGATCAGGGGTAATAAAGGTTTTATTATATGGAGATACATTTATATTTTGTAATGAATCCATAAATGAAAAAGCAGCATCTCCAAAAGATTTTAGATTAGCAGGTATAGTAATTGATGTAATACTATTACATTCTCTAAATGCCTCTTTTTTAATTGTTTCTATAGTATCTGGCAAATTAACATCAGTAAGATTATTACACTTGTAAAATGCTCTTGACTCAATAGTTCGTACACCAGTTCCTAATCTAACTTTTTTAAGTCTTTTACAATTGCTAAATGCTTCAGGAGGAATTGTTCCTAAATTGTATATATCAAATTCTTCAAGATTATCACAACCAGAAAATGCAAAAGCACCCATTGAATAAATTCTTTCTTGATTGCTAATTTCTTTTAAATTTTTACATCCTCTAAAACAAGCGTTAGGAACTTCTGTGCCAATAACATCAATACTAGTAATACCTGTACAATTTTCAAAAGCTCTTTCATTAAAATTGGCAACACATGAAGGTATTTCACTTAAACTTTTACAATTTCTAAAACATTTTTTTCCAATTTTAAGTTTTTTTGATGAATTAATATTTGTTAAATTTATACATCCATCAAACATTCCGTCAGAAAGAGTAGATGTTTGTTCATTTATATTTGCAGATGTAATACTTCTACAATTTCTAAAACAATTTTCACCAAAAGATTTAACATGGCTTGGAAATGATGATAATTTAAAGCAATCTTCAAAGACTCTGTTACCAAGTTCTACGATTGTGTCATTTAGTATAATGTCTAGACTTGAACAGCCTTTAAAACATTCATCAGGTAATTGTTGTATTGTAGATGGAATGTTAACTTTTTTTAATTTTTTACAATTTAGAAATAGTTGCTTATCTATTTTCTTTAATGATTCAGGTAAAACTACTTCTTCTAAATTATCACATCCAGCAAATATGCCCCAATCTAATTCTTCAACACCTTCAGGTATAACAATTCTTTTTAATTTTTTACAATCTCCAAAAGTTCTATAATTTAATCTTTTTAGATTTTTTGGTAAAATAATTTCTTCAAGATTTTCACATTCGGAAAAAGCACTAGCACCAATAAATTCTAAACTTTCAGGTAGTGTTATTCTTTTTAAATTTTTACATTTAGCAAATGCTCTTTCTCCAATTGATTTTATACCATTTGGAATTACAATATCAGTAATATCGTCGCGATTTATAAAAGCATAATTACTAATAGCAGTTTGAATTTTTGCATTAGGAATAATCGGTTTATTTTCCCCCATAAAAAATCCCCCTTTTTCGTAGTTAGTTATTATATCACTTTTTACGAAAAAATCAATGAAATCAGACATATTTTCTTGTAAAAATCAAGCAATTATGTTATTATAGTTAGCCGACAGGGGAGGTTTTTATATGGATATTGAAGCAAAAATAGAAAATCCTGTATGTATAAGACTTGGCGATACTGAAAATGTGATACTAGCAGACGAAGTAAATAAACAAAGTAATCCTCTTGTACCAGGAGTAATGTTTGGTGGTAATCATTATGGGTTTGTGCTAATCACAGACATAAATGGTAAACAAAAAGAAATGGTATATCCAACTCAATGTAGGATTGATGCAGTTGGCATTGAGGGAGGTACTTTAAAAATCTTTGAAGAAGGGAAAAAAACTTCTTGGAGATTTAGTAAGTCTGGAAAATTAGAACACTCTATATTTGGAGAATTTACTGATGAATATAGGAGTAGATTTAATACAATAGTAGAACATTATGATATGTTTATGGGAGAACCTGTTCTTAAAAATCCACTATGTGTTAAAATTGCAAGAAATCCTGAGCAAAGTGTAATTTTAAAAGATGAACTTGTTCAACAAGATTATCCTTTACACCCAGGTGTAATGTTAGGAACAGAACATTATGGTTTTATCTTAATAATTGATACTGATAAAGGACAAAAAGAAGTTTATTATCCTACTCAAAATAGAGTGGATGCAATTGGTATTGAGGGTGATGAACTTGGAGATTTAAAGGTTTTTGAAAATGGAAAATATCATCCTTGGCTTTTCTCTTATGACGGTAAATTTAAACAAGAAGCATCATATAATCCTTATTCAAGAAGGGATAAAGCATTTGTTGAAGATGTATATGGATTAAATATGGAAGATGCAGCAGATCGTTTTACTTTGAAAATGAAAAAATAATAAGTGGTGTTATATGCGATTTTGGAAATTTATAAAGGATGAGTTTAACAGAATTCAAAACCAACAAGAATCACAAAATAGTAACTCACAAGATAGTGAAGAACAAGATATAAGTAATAGTTCATCACAACAAAGTGAAACCCAAGAACAATCAAGTCAATCACAAAGTGATAGTTCTGAACAA
>DVHV01000102.1 GCA_018711775.1 Candidatus Onthocola stercoravium
ATTCCCATAAATACCTCCTTTACAAATTACTATTTGTGTATCACTTTTATAATCTAATTATACTACTTTTTAAGGCATTTTAATAGTGTTTAAGAGCAAAAAAAGAAAACTACTTATAAAGTAATTCATCACTTATAAAACATCCTCTTAAAAACTATAATTCAAAGTCATCTCGACCTTTATCTTTATGTTTATCATTTTCTTTATTCCAAACATAATCATCTTTAATTGATTCAATAGTTTCATCACTAAATATTCCGTGTTCGTACATATCTTTAGATACTTTCCAATAATCCTCTCGTTCCTTTTCTTTACCAAACATCTTATTTTTAATGAATTTTACTAATCTTCTAAATAGATTTTTGAAATAATCGACCATTTCTTGTAGGTGTTTATTATCATTTTTTAACTCTTTAATCTCTTTGTTTTTATTATCAATATTTTTAGATAAAGTATCAACTTTAAGAGTTAATGCTTTATTATTTTCAGTCAGTATTTTAATCTTTTCTCTATTTTCTTGTAATTCAGTATCAACATTATTTAAGGTTACTGATAACATTTCAGTCTTTTTAAAATCTTTGTTAGTATCCTGAACTTTATCAACATAGTCTATAATCTTATTTCTATCACTCTCTGAAATAGTGTAGGTATTTTTAACTATTGGTGCTTTTTTTAGATTATTGATAGTATCTTTAATATCATTTGTAGTTTTATCAAGTTCACTAGATTTTTTACTCGCAATTTCTAATGCTTCTTTGTCCTTATTAAGTTCTTCTTTCATTGCTTGGTAGTTAGTCATATCTTTAACATTTATGTCTTTATTTCTGCCTTTTTCTTTCTTCTTTAAGATATTATTAAGACCATATTCTTTATTAAAACTTGCAATACACAATGTTCTCATTTTATCTTGAATAGTACGTAAACTATCTCTAGTGAAAACATCGCCTTTACCAACTTGTTTAGACATACCATTTTTGCTTTTATATTTTATTGGTACACCTACAACATGAAGATGTGGACTTGTTTCATCATAATGAATAATTGCACTTGCTATTTTAAAATCAGGAACTAACTCTTGTAAATCATTAAGTTGTTCTTTAAAGACATTAGTCATTTTATGTTTAAATTTATCATCTTTAGTGTCCCAGTATTTTTTATCTCCAAGTTCTATAATAATCTCACAAGCAAGATCGTTTTTAGTATTATCACTTATCTTTTTAAAGTAATCAGTAATCTTTCTATCATTTCTACCTTTATTTTCTTGCTCTTTGTTATATTCAAGTCTTGCTTCTTCAAATTCTTCTAAATAGAGATTTTTAACATCTTCATAAAGAGAAGTAGTACCCTTGATTATTTCTATCAATTCGCTATTGTTATCATACTTACGATAGTTATGTTTATCTACTCTTGATAATTGCTTTGCATTTTGGATAGCATTATTAGATAGAGAGGTAGAACCAGAAGTATTGTTCTTTGCCATATTTTTTGATGATGGCTTTCTATTTTTATCACTACTTAAATGTAGTGAGTAAGACAATTCGCTCATAAACTATCAACCCCCTTATTTATCATTAAAATATTTTCTTGCATCTTCTAAAGTAGGGAAGAACTCTTGATTCATCATTGCATTAGAATTTGGTTCAATATAGGTACAAACGATATAGTGATTAAAACAATTATCAGCATAGATTAAATACAAGTTTTCTTTCTCATCAATTAGATGGCATTTACCATATTTTAAATTATAAAATTCTCGTTTATATTCAAAGTCCATATATAAAATCACACTCCTTATTTTAAACTTATTTTGGCTTTGTCAAAATGTTTAACCCCCTAGGTATTTTGACGTACCATCAAAATTACCTCGTGGGCTAGGGCTTCCCTAGAACCCTTTTGACTTATTCCATAATGTTTTAAAGCTAACGCAATAAAACAAAATTACATAAGTCTTGGTAACAAACTATCGCCACTTTCATTGAACTTCGTTCAACAAAACGTGCCACGTTTGTTATAACTTTTTTCATTAAAAAGTTAGCAAAAAATCTTTTATGATAGATAAGTCTAAAACAAGAAAAGTAAACTTTTTTGTTTTAAACTTGCTCCATTATTTATTTAATTATTTCTAGTCAAGGGTTTCACGAGTAAATAAATTTACCCTTGACTAGAAGTATCATTTTTCATTGTTTCCATATTTACTGGTTTAACACCTATTTCTATTGGTATTGGTTCTTTCATATAGATAACACTATCATTGGTTTCATCAGGTATATAGTTAAATGCAGAATTTATATCTTGCATTTGAAATTCATCTTTACCACGAATATAGATAATTCCATACTTATACTCTTTCATTTTTATATCAGGGTCTATCTTGCAATAATCTTCAAGTGGGAATACTCTTATTATTGCTCGGTCATCTCTTATAAAGTTAAAATAGAAAACTCTATCTTCTACAAAATACGTTGCTTCTTCATAACCGACATCATAGTATTGCCTTAATCTCATTATGTGTTTACCAACTTCTTCTTCAGGTAGATAATTACTGAATCGGAGTTCACCAACTAAATTACCAAATAAAGCAGGGGTTTTAACATCAATATAACCTTTATCAAATAACTCATTACAAGGTTTGCAAATACTTTCTCTAAATAGTATTTCATCAACGTATATTAGACTATTCCTTTGTTTTAATTTTATCTCATCTACATATCTCATAATTAAATCAGATTTTTCTTCTCTAGTATAGTCTTTCCAAGTTTTAGTTCTTTTCTTATATTCATCTTTTAACTTAACTCGGTTAATATAATCAATATCTCGTTTTAAAAGTATATCTTGTGGAGTAAAGTTAAGTTCTTCACAACTATTGGTATCAGTTAGTTCATCATTTAATTTTGTGATAGCATCTTCAACAATTTTCTTTTCTTCATTATAAACTTTTAAATCAAATGCACCCTCAATATATGCTTTTCTAATACGTTCTAGTTTATCATTTTGTTTTGAAAGTTCCTTTTCTAATTGTTCTCTAGGTTCATCAAATTTTTGTTTAATCATTGGTAGGAAGAATTGATTAACAACACTATCATATTCTACTAACTCCTGTACGAAATTATCAAAATATTCATTTATAACATTTTCTTTTAAATTAACTTTGCAGTCAGTACAATAGTAGTAATAGTAAACATTACCATTTTTCTTTTTTGTGGCTTTTCCACCCATTAAGCGACCACATTTAGGACAAGTTAGTTTCTGTAAATATAGATAAGTTAAAGTTCTTTGATAACTACGTGAGTTCTTTTTCTTTTGCACTTGGCATTCTTCCCATAATTCTTTAGATACAATAGGTTCTACAACATCAAAGTAATAAGTAGGATGCTTTGTTCTTTTACCATGAACGAAATCACCTTTATATATTTCGTTTTCAAGTATTGCAGTGATAGAAGAATCTCGCCAGTTGTTCTTACCTAATACCTTTTCTTCATTTAGTAAATTAGATATAGTTTGATAAGAATTACCCTCATAATATAGATTAAATATTCTTTCTACAATATCTTTAGTAGAGTAGTCAATTACTAACTTCTTATCTTCGTGTTTATAACCTAGTGGTGCTTGACTTGGAATATGTCCTTGCTTAATCGCACCTGCTAAACCTATCTTTGTTCTCTCACTTGTTCTTTCTATTTCATTTTGACTAACACTCATTAAAAGTCTTGAAATCATCTTACCATTAGCATTAGTAGTATTTATTTCATCATTAGCACAGTCTAGGTAAGCATCATTTTCTTCTAAAAATGTCATTAACTTTTCCCAGTCAAAGATACTTCTAGTTATTCTATCTAGTTTTAAAGCAACTATGGTGTTGATTTTCTTACTTTTAATATCTTCTTTAAGTCTTTCAAATTCAGGTCTTAAATTGCCTGTTTTAGCACTTATACCAGCATCTTCGTAATAATCTACTATCTCATAATCTTTAAACTTACAAAATTGTTCTAGTCGTTCTTTTTGCTCTGGTAAACTAAAACCCTCACGTGCTTGATCTTCCGTGCTTACTCTCAAATATAGTCCACATAATTTCTTTTCTTCGTTCATAATTATTCCATGTCACATCCTTTCTAAAAAAATAAGAGATAAAAGCCCATAGATACATCTACTACCTTTATCTCTTTAACTTATGTTTTTAAATTGTGTACTTCCAAATCATAACCCCATTAAAAAGATTTGGTATGTAAATTCCCCTTGTTTTCGCTTTATATGATAAGGTTTTAAAGAGAAAAAGTCAATATCATTTGCAAAACTCATTAGTGTTTAAGCCATATTCTTTATGTAATCTTCAAGTTCTACTAATTTAATCTTTTTACTTAAATTACCTACATAAATATCAGTAGAATAGTTAAATGCTAGAAAAGTAGTATTGTTTATAATGATTTTATGTGGTTCTAGGTAGTTCAAGTTAGTATTGTTTATTCGTTTGATACTACCATTGATAATCTTTGGTGTAGTATGGCAAAACTCACAAATAAACTCAATACGTTGTTTAAGATTACTTTCCATTTCTAATTCTTGTGTAGTAAACTTTATCATAAAAATCACATCCTTTCCTTATTAATTCTTTTGTAAACACAAAAAAATCAACCCGAACGGATTGATATGTATCTCAAGTTCAAACTATAAAAGTTCGAACAGAAACGTCACTGGAGGGGCCTACCGGATTTGAACCGGTGCTCGGGGAGTTGCAGTCCCATGCCTTACCACTTGGCTAAAGCCCCA
>DVHV01000103.1 GCA_018711775.1 Candidatus Onthocola stercoravium
TAACATTTGTAATTTTCTTTGTTAATTCAATATTTGATAGCACTTTGTCATAGCAATTAGAATCAGTTAGTTTATTATGTATTTCTTTGGTACCATGAAGAGAAACACAAACACACATAATTTTATTTAAAACAGGTTGAATTTTATCAAGCAATATACCATTTGTTAAAATTGTCTGCCTAATCCCTAATTTATCAGCATATTCTACAATTTCCATGAAGTTAGGATGAAGAAGTGGTTCTCCACCAGTATAATACACATCATATATACCATTATTCTTTAATTCATCTAAAATATATCTAGCCATATCAATGCTTATATATTCATTATTTTTATTTGATACTGAGCAAAACTTACACCTCAAATTGCAACTATTATTCAATTCTAAATAAAAGTACAAAGGCATATCAACTGTATCTAATGAAATATTTTGATTATAGCCAACATTCTCATACTTAATCATTTTATCTTTTCCTTAATTTTATTATCAACTTGTACAATTCTACATTGCGTCATTTCTGGTTTTAACTCTTTTAAATATATTTTTGATTTCAAATCTTTTTTATCAATTTTTTTTAGTAATGATTTAATACCCATGCTAACATCTCCTTTATAATTTAAACTATAATATTTTCTATCTAAATACATATATTCTGAACGATATAATATTTTTGATCGCTTATTTACAAATTGCTTTATTTTTTTAATATTATTAAATTTATTAATAATAGACATATATTTATAATAATTATCATTTGTAGTTCTATAAATCAAATTCAAATCTTGCTCTTCATTTAAGCAACTTAAATCAACCAATTTTGAATTTCTCATATAATTAAATATGCTTAAACCAAAAGTATCTAAATACTTAAATTTTCTAATAAATTTTAACGTTTTTTTGATATTTAAAATATTTTCCGTTGGATATCCAATCATAAATGTTGCTGATACTGAAATTCCTGAATTATAAAAATTTTTCATAGTTTTTTTTGCAATACTCAAATCAATTTCCTTATTCATATCTCTCAATATTTTCTTATTATAAGACTCTACACCAAATGATATTTCTCTGCATCCACTATTATATAAAATTTTTGGAAAATTTTTCTCAATATACTTTCTATCAATTCTAGTCTCAACCATCCATTTTATATTAATGTCATTGTCTATTAAATACGTAGCTAACTTCATTAAAATATCTGGTGGAATACACTCATCAACAAAATATACTGCTTCAATATGTTCTGTATTATATAATTCATTTAAATATGCAAATATTTTATTAATATCATATGTATGATATCCATTATAGTAATAATACCTAGAGCAAAACATACATTTTGAATGATAACACCCATAGTTTAAAGTAAATGGTACTAACTTTAAGTTTGATAAATAATTATCTAAATTTAAATCACTAAAATCTGGTACATATTTATCTTTATAAAAGCAATCTTTCTGTTTGTTAATCTTATATACAATTTTATCCTCATTTCTATAAATAACATTGTTTATACTTGTTACTTTCTTATTTTGAAATATTTTAATCATTTCTACAACATTATTATAGTTTCCAAATAAAGCTATTCCATCTATATAAAAACACTTTTCCATTATCTCTTTTAAATTTTTATTTATGTGTGTAATATAATCTCCACCTAGAATAATTTTAATACTACTGTTTTTGGATTTTAAATACATTGAAAATCTAATAGCATAGCATAATTGAAAAGGATATTGAACTGATAAATAAATAATATCATTGTCATTTAAATTATGGTTATTTTTGAGCACCTTATCAAATATGCTATTTTCTTCACTATATGCTGATTCAATAACATCATCAACTTTAAGAATTTTTTTAGAAAAATCTATTCCTCTTCTTTCCCATTTTATACCATAATGTCTACCGATTATTTCTAAATATTTGTATATTTGCTCATTAGCCTCGACAATCTTTAGTGTATCAATTGATTTATCTTGCATTTGCTTTACAGTTTTTTCAATATTATCTACGATATTCTTTTCATTTTTATTTAATGAATGATAATATTGTAGGCACATTTCTTTAATATATTTATTTTTAAAACATATTTCTAGAAATCTTGATGTTAGATCATATTGTTTAGATTTTATTTTACATTCTTTTAAATAGCCTTTCAACAGAGGAACACTTATTTGTGGCATATTAAATGCTGTCCCAGGTAATGTATATAAATAAATCATTATATAATTATTTTCCTTATACGCTTAATAATTTCTTGAGAAAACTTTTCATTATTTACCCAAATTTTAATGAATGGGACAACTTCATCAAATTTTTGGATGCCTGATAAATCGCTTAAACTGTCATATATCTTATTCATTAATTTATTATCATCAAAAATTATAGAAATAAAGTTAGCATCAGATCTAATGATTTTTATACTTTTTATGTTTTTAAAAGAATCATATATTAAGTCTCTATTAGTTTTAATATACTCTCTAGTATCAACAAATGCTGTTAATATTTTTTTATCATTTAATAATGATACAAAGAAATTTTCAGAATAAGAAGTAACTGAATGTGGTGGAATAATTGTATTTCTTAAACCTTCTATTTTCTTAGTTGTTACCATATATCCTGTCCTATAACCCGAAGCTAAAAACTTTTTTGAAAATGATCTAAATATTATAACCCTATCATTTTCTAGGCAAATATCTATCATTCCCTTTTCATCATCTGAATAATCAATATATGCTTCATCAATAATCAAAGTCCCTTTATATATATCCAATATTTCATTTATTTGTTGTTTTGTAAATAACTCGCCATTAAACCATCTTGGCGAAGATATACACAATAAATCCTTATCGCTTGTCTTAACTTTTTTCAAATTATTAATGAAATCTTCCGTATGAATTCCTTTTACAAATATTATTTTCTTATCATTTAATAATGCTGTTCTTTTATATAGAGAAAATTCTATATCTGATAATATAACATTTTCCCAATTTTTTAATCCAACTATTGCATTAATAAATTGACTAATACCTGCACCAACATATATATAATCTTTTTTTACATTTATGTAGTTTGAAATTGCACTAACAAGAGGATCTTCCAAAGGATATGCTAAATTATAATTAAAATCACCATTAGCGTTTTCCTTAAAGTGTTTTATTTCCCATTTTCTCAATAATTTATTATTTTGCCATACTGATGACATAAACTATCTCCCCTTTCTACAAACAATAACACACATTGCTGGATTAAACTCTGGTATGTTATGTGAAATCCACTTTTTCTTAATATCAAAATTATTTACAAGTAATTCATGGTCGAAGGTTTTCCAATTTACAATTTTACAAGAAGTAGTTGCTATATTTATTTCTTTATTATTATTAACCACGACTCTTTTAACATCATCAAATGCCTTGCTAATATCACTTTCATATATTTTTTCTCCATCACCCATTGAAACAATTAATGCTATTCCATTTTGTTTCAAATGTTCATATATAAATTTATAAAACTTATTTCTATGGTCTTCAATAACAAACATATGAATGACTGCAATTGAATAAATGAAATCATATTTTTCATCTAATTTATCATTAAGAATATCAAATTGTTTAAATTTATTGTTATATTTATATTCTGATAATTCCTTACATTTTTCTATAGCTGTATTTGAATAATCAATTGCCACTATATTATAGTTTTTATTTAAAAGGAATATTGCATCTCGACCTTCACCACAGCCAATTTCCAGTATTTTTTTATCTGTTGTAATTCCATTATTTACTATTGTTTCAATAACATCAGGGCTTGGATTATTTGATGACCATAAGCAACCATTTTCATATACTTGTTTATACCTTTTTTCATAAGCTTTATAATAACTATTATTTAAATTAACATTATTTTCTAATTCATTTATCTTACTTTTTTCCATATAACCACCAACCCTTATTATATTCATTTATAATCAAAAAAGAGAGACTATAAAACTAGGCCCTCCTCCTCCACAACTACCACGAATTAATTTATCACTTATTCTATTACTTTTTTTAATAAAAATCAAGTATTTTGACATATTTCATTTTTTTTATAAATGGATATAACATATAGATTCATACAATCAAAATTTTTATCATATATAACATTATCAATAATTGGAATCATATGATAATAATCTTTCTTATTCCAACAAAACACAATATATGAACTATTATCTATTTTTAAATCTTGAACTTTAATATCTTCTCCACAAATAATTTTAAAGATGCTATTACCTTCCATATATTTTTCAAATACTGGTATATCATTAAATGAATCACACTTTAAATCTTCAGCAATTTTGCATAAGTCATTATAAATATCATTATATTCTTTATTTAAAATCTTACATAAACTTCTTATTATACAATTACTTTTACCATTTTTATCTGATATATAAAATTCTTTAAATATCATATTAATCTCCAATCTTTTTTATATTTGTATACATTCTTGAATGATATCCATTCTTATCATAAAACTTAATAGCATTATCATTATAAGCAAATACATCTACTAAAATATATTCACAACCTAATGATTTAAAATATTCTTCCATTTTAGAGATAAGCATATTACCTATACCTTTACTTCTTACATTATTAGAAACTACTAATTCAGTTATTTCTCCTCTTTTGGGACACTTATAATCTAAATAATCATATTCATCATATGGAAATACACATCCCATAATTAATCCTACTGCTTTATCATTTTCAACTGCTATATAACATTTACCATTATTATTTTTAACTTCTTCTAAATCTAAAATTGCCATTTTTTCTCTATATTCTGGATGTAGTTGATCTAAATTATCTTTATCAATAGATAAAATATACTTTTCAAGTTCAACTAACAAGTCTTTAACATCTTCTAAGTATTTATCTTCATACTCTATTATTTTCATTATTAAAATAATACTCCTTAGTTAATCCGTATTTAGAAAAAGTTAATATTCCATCATAAAATGTATAAGGTGACTCTTCTTCTATTTCACCAATTTTATTAAACCCTAATTTTTCAAACATTCTACAAGATCCTATATTATCTTTTACAGCACCTGAAAAAATACCATTTATTTCTACTTCGCTAAACATATAATCTATCATTGCTTTAGCAGCCTCTGTTGCGTATCCTTTTCCTTGATAATCTGGATCCATATACCAACCTACATCACGAATAGTAATATCTTCTCCATTTTCTTGAGCAGATACTTGTCCAATTACTTCTTCATAACCACTATTCGTATATTCTGGTTTTAAAAATACACTCCATACAAATACATCATTATTATCTGCTTTATCAACTTTAGATTTATAGAATTTTTCTTGATTCTCCCAAGCCCAGTGACTAGGATTATTTGCATGTTTTTTGGCACCTGTTAAATACCATTTATTTACTTCTGGAATCATTAATATCTCCCATAATCTTTTTTGTTCTTCCATCTTAGAACTTCTTAATATCAATCTTTCAGTTTCTATTGTTTTACTTCCAATTAACTTCATTCTAAATCACCTCACTATTCTAATGAATCCATTACTTTCTTTAAAACTTTTTTTCTATCAAATGATGTATCATATTTTTTAATATTATATTCTTCAAACTTATCATTAAAAAATTTGTTTCTATCAAGAAAATAATTTACATTTCCTCGTAATTCTTCATCACTACACCAATATGTCCAATCATCTTCAGCATCGTACTCTTTAATATTTTTATACATTTCATCTTCTGTAATATCATTATAAGTTAAACCAATGATCTCATATTTCTCTTTATACTTTTCATTTTGTAGGAATGGCATTAATATTTCGAAATCAATATGAGTACCTTCAATTACGTATTTAATTCCATCATAAAAAGTATTACCTTCTGATATTTCAGTAAAGTATCTAATTAAAAATGGAGCCAATCTTTTTGCAGTGTCATTAGCATCACCATCATGATGTATTTCAAGTTCAGGATATGCTTCAAAACCACTAACAATATCATCTATACTAATTAAATTATAGCCTTTTTCTTTGGCCAACTTTTTTGCAAGTGTAGTTTTACCACTTCTAGCAGCACCTATTATCAAAATATTTTTATACATATTTGCATCTCCTTTTTACTTAAATCTTTCTATTACTTCAAATATTTCAAATATTACTTTAGTATTATCATTAAAATTAGTATTTATTTTACTAAAGTAATCTATATGAACTTTTCTCCATTCTTCTAAAGATTTATTTTCACCTTCTAATTTTGCTATATCCCAAGTAATATTTTTAAATTCAGTTACAATAACCTTTTTTGTTTTTAAAATACACATATCATTATTATTTGAATCAGTTAATATTGATACATCACCTACTGTAGGTAAACTATCAAATTCAAATAAAGATGTAGTTGCTGTCTTTTTACCATCTAATACAAGTTTCACTAATTTATCTGCATCTATTCCAAATGTCCATCTATTAATTGAATTTAAATTATTATTTTTTAGTACATCTAAATTATTAATATAACTGTTAAACTCTTTAAATGAAATATTGGATTCAATTTTATAAAACTCTGTTATTGGTCTTGATATACCACCTGACAACTTAATATAATAATCATTAATTGTTTTTAATGCTTCTTGTTCATCTTCATATTCATATATACCAATTCTATACCAATTTGGATGTTCTATATGATACACTTTATTATCAATATAACATAATATGAAACAATGCATATGTTCTTCTTCATCTAGTTCATTAAAATCATTGGGTTCATATATTCTAGTTGCAAACATTTTATTTTTAACGCTCATTTTATTTAATAAATAATTCATTAATTTAACTTGATCAATACATGTACCAATACCATATTTTAATATTTCATCTATAGATAAGGTTCTATAAAGCTTCCTAAAATTTTTCATATTTCCAATATGGATTTCATTATTAATATCTAACCATCCATATCTTATATTATTTTTCATAAATTCTAAAACATCATCTATAGTTTTTAAATTAGAAGTATCAGGTATTATTTTATCTGTCTTAATTCTAACAATTACTCCATCAACTATATTATTAAATTTTTTCCATGTACTTTCTTTATAAGCTTCAAATCCAACGTCAAGGAAAATTTTTAAAGTATTTTCTCTATCTTTTTCAAAAGTATCATAAAGATAATCTACTCCGTTTTTATTTGCTTCTTTTACTAAAAGTCTTAGTGCATCTTTTGAATAACCTTTACCACGATATTTACTTTCAATTAAAACACCACATTCATAAATATTATCATTTTTATTATATTGGTAATTAACATATCCAACATATCTATTAATAGTACAATCTTTTATATAAGCAAAATACTTGTTTTCATTTATTCTCTTATTATATGTATCTCTCCATTTTTCTTTTGGAAAATCTATACAACCTGTATTATAATGATACCCAAAGTATGATACATCATATCCTGCATTATAACTCATTGTTTTAGAATCACTTTCAAGTTTTTGTTCATAAGAATATTGATTTAATTTAGGAATAACTAATTCTATATTTTTCATTAAACCCTGCCTTTTCCCCACCAATCAGGAATTAATTCTTCTAATTTCACTATTTCTTTAGTATCAATATTTTTTAATATCTCAATATCCTTACTATTTTTAGAAAGTTGCATCATATATTCTCTACAAGCACCACAAGGTGAACCAACATTACCTTTAGAATCAACACATACTAACTTTATAATTTCATTTTCTCCATTTGTAATCATATTGGCAATAGCATTTCGCTCTCCACACATACCAAGTGTTGAAGCTGTATCAATACATACTCCAGTATAAATATTATGATTTTTAGTTAATATTGCTGCACCAACCTGTCCTGCACTAATCATACCTGATACATCTCTTGGATTTCTAACACTCTTTGCCTTTTCATATAATTCTTCCCAAGCAGTATTTTCACTATATAAATATTCTATATGAATAGCGCATACACCATTTTTCTTAATGGCATCTTCATATCCATCAAGTTTACTAATATTTCTAAATGCTTCTTCTTTATCATTAGTAGATGAAGTTGTATATCTAGTTCCTTCTAAAGTAAAAAGTTCTTCTAATGAATCATAATGATTTACCTCTTTAACTTTAACATAAAATACACCTAAATTATTACTAGTAAATTCTATAATATCGTTTTGTTTTAACTTGCTATAATCATGCTCACTATTTTCTTTATTTGCTCTAATCTCTACTCTTTTAGTATTATTTTTGATAGCTAGTGCTGCTCTATCATTAATATTTAATTTCATTATCATTTTAATATCCTCCTAACGAAAAAATTCTGCATAATGCAGAATTAATTTTATAATCTAAAAGAATATTCCTAAAAGTTTAATAAATTAGGAGTAGTGATTAATTCTGCATTATTTATAACTTGTAAATTTTTCATCTTAATCACACTCCTTTCTTTGAATAATTTACGCCTATAATATATCACACTTTAATCATTTTGTAAATTAGATATACATTTTTCTATAACGATTAAAACAAATCATTTTTATTTTTTAGGAAAAACTAATTAAAATTCCTAAAAAAATAAAATTTATTATATTTATGCTACTTTTCTAATTATTATTTTGGTATTTTAATTTTAAAAGTAACATTTTATATTTCTACAAAACAATTATAATTAAACCTAACATCATATTTTTTAGTATATTTACTACTTATTCCTCTAGTGATTTTTGTGGTATCATTTATTAGACAGTAAGGTGAATTGGGGTAACACTAATACCTTGCCCGAAGGCAGTTGTTGCTAATTCAACATTTCCCATTGCATCGACATCAAATAAAATACCAGATCCTTCTCCATTTAAATCAATACCTGTTTTTTCTCCAAAACCATAATTATCAATATATTCCATTAAAGTTTCTTTCCCAAGTTTAAGTCCTAAATTAACGAATCCTGGGTTGCTTTGTGTCAACACAGCAACACTTTAGAGCCGAAGTTTGCCTTGCACAAGCAAGGTTTTTGGCTGTCAAACTTTTAATTTGGTTATTTTCATTCATATCTAAATCTATATCAATATCTGGGGTATTAAAATCGTAATATATTTTTAACTTAATATGTTTACGATCACCATTAACTTTTTCAACTTCTACTTTTTCAACTAATAAATTTACTAGGTATGCTAAATTTTCCTTTATATCTAATTTTGAATTTAGACTAGTTTCAATAAGTTCTAATTTCTTCTTTAACCGTTCTTCCTCAAGATTATTCTTTGATGTTTCACTCAATTGTTTTTGTAGGTTAAATAACTCAACATTTAATTTGTCATTTCTAGTTTTAAATTCATAGTCATCAATAATACCTTTAATGCTTAAATCTAATAATTTATCTTTTTGCTTTTCAATAACAAGTATTTGTTTATTTATTTCTTCAACATCTAAATCTGATGTATGATTTTCTATAATATTTTTATATTCTTTCAAAACTAATGAAACATATTGCTTTTTGTTTTTTATAAAGTCAGAAAATAAATCTATAAATATTTTATCTAAATAAGATTCTTTTATATTAGGTGATGCACATTTTGAAACACCAGAAACTTTATAAGTTCTACAAGCCCATACTGGATTATTTGCTCTGTTAGAGCCACCATTTCTAATAAAAACTGCACCACAGTCCTTGCAATATAATTTACAAGAATATTTATATTTTTTAATATGTTCTTCTGTATTTAATATATGCCTAGATGGTAATTTTTTTCTTTTTTCGTGTAACAGATTTGCTTTATCCCATAATTCTTCTGATACTATTGCTGGAATACGATCATCTTTATAAATAATTTGCTTTTCTTTAGGTACTTTTCTTTTTTTATGAGTTTTGTAATCTTCAACTTCGGTAAGTTTAGCAGTATAATAACCTTTATATCTAGGGTTAGTTAAAAATTTTGCTAAAGTTGTTTGTGAATATGGTTCGCCTTTAGAGTTTAAATATCCCATTTTGGCTAATTCTAATCCAATTTTTTTAAGCCCCATATTACCACTAGCATAAGTAGTAAATAAATATTCTATAATTGGGGCTTCTTTTGGATTTATTTCGTATCTACCATTTTTCTTGAAATAACCAGTTAGATTACCACCAATTAGTTTACCATCCTTGATCATTCTGTTTATACCGAATTTAACTCTTTCAGATAGTTTTCGCACCTCATCTTGGGCAAGGCTTGACATAATAGTAAGTCTAAATTCTGAATCTTCTTGAATAGTATTTAAGTTATCTGATAGGAAATAAACAATTACACCATTTTTTAATAGGTATTCAGTATATTTAATGCTATCAACGGTATTTCTTGAAAATCTGGATATTTCTTTTGTCAGTATTAAATCAACTTTTCCAATAGTAGCATCTTCTATCATTTTTAAAAAGGAATCACGATTTTTTACTGCAGTACCAGAAATACCCTCATCGATATATCCACGAGTTAATGTCCAGTTTTTGTTTTCCATAATCATTTCTTCAAAATACTTTTGCTGATTTTCTAATGAATTTAACTGATCATCTTTATCAGTAGATACACGAGCATAATATCCAACTCTTAAATTCATATCATAAATTGTTTTTCCTTTTCGCAAATCTTCTCTTGCTTTTTTAATATCCATAAAATATCACTCCTTAACTGTGTTCCTAAAACTCAAGACTAGTTAGGTTGCTTGAATAGTACCTCCATTATTAGAGTTTGTCAA
>DVHV01000104.1 GCA_018711775.1 Candidatus Onthocola stercoravium
AATTTTTATTATTTTTTCTTCCCATAAATCATTACTGTATTTATCTATATATGTATTAACTATTTCCTCTTTAAATCCTAGTTTAATCAATTCCTGACTAATTTTTTTAGGTCCTTTCAATGTTAAATTCACTTGATCACTAATATATGCTTTTATATAAATATCATCATTTAAATATTTTTGTTTCTCTAATCTCTTTATAGTATTCAATACAACATTATTAGTATATCCTAACTTCTTTAACTTATCTTCTATTTCTTTTTTTGTTCGAAGTTTTGCTTTAATATAACTTAATGCTTTATAATATGCTGCTGATTGATTATTAAATGCTAACATTTCCTGTAAAGTTTTATCATCAAAACTTCTATTTATTAATAAGCTATATTTAATTATTGTATCATCATAAAAACTTAGTGACGTATTATCACTAAGTAAAATTTGATATAAATTATTCTTTTTCTTACTTATTTTTTTTATTTCCATTAGTTATTTTCTTTCGTTATATAAGCTTTACATGCATCATCTAAGTCTCTAGCCAAATCTTCCATTACTTTATAATCTTTACTGCGACATCCTGATGCAAACTTATGTCCTCCCCCATTATATTTACTAGCCACTTCATTTATAACTGGTCCACGACTTCTAATATTTGCTTTATATATTTCATTTCGCTCATCATAAACAACAAACATCCAACATAGGAGTTCTTTGATGAAGTAAAAATCATTTACTTGATTTGAAACAATTGTTGCTTCAACATTATACTTTTTTAAATCTTCTGCAGATACATAAATAAATCCAAAATGATTATCACTTATTTCAATATGATTAATTAAAAAAGCTCTAAATTTTTCTTCAACAATACTTCTTTCATATAAATTATCATATAAAGGTACAAAGTCAATCTTACTAGTTGTAAGTAGATTATAAACTGTTTTAAATGTTTCTGTACTAGTATTTTGTAGTAAAAATCTATCACTATCAAAGACCATTCCTGTATATAGATTTTCAGCAATTTTTTGGTCCATTACTAACTTAGTTTCCATAATTAAATTAGCAATCATTTCACAAGTACTACTCATATCTTCATCCGTCCAGTCGACATCTCCGATAATATCTTCTGCTGGATGATGATCTATTTTTAATATTGCTTGATATTCTAAATCTTCAATACCATCAATACGGAAAAAATTTGGAACATCCAATACTATTAATAATGGATTACTAAGCTCTGTTAAATCAGGTTTATCTAAATTGCCGAGATACTTAAACTTAGAAACCCCCGCTCCAACAGCATAAACTTTTTTATCAGGAAAAGTAAGTTTAATAGAATCTCTTAAAGCTATTTGACTTGCAATAGCATCTGGATCAGGTCCAATATGTCTTGCTAGTACTATTTCGTCATAATCTTTAATTATCTTAAATATTTTTTTGTATAATTCTCTTTTAATTATACTCACCACTTTCTAATTCTTTTTTTGTGCAAGCTCCATTGTATCGATTGCAATCATCAATTCTTCATTAGTTGGAACAACATAAACCGGTATTTTGGAATTCTCTGCAGAAATAAGTCTAAATTCTCCTCGACAATCATTTCTAGCATCATCAATTTTTACTCCTAAAGAAGCAATATGTTCAATTATCATCTTTCGCATTTTTTTACTATTTTCACCAACACCAGCAGTTAAACAAATAACATCTGCTCCATTTAGTAAATTATTATACATAGCAATATAATTAGCAATCTTTCTAGCATAAATTTCTTGAGCTAAAATTGCTCTTTCATTACCTTCTTCTGCAGCAGTTTCTACATCTCTTGAATCACTACTAACACCACTTACACCAAGTAAACCACTTTTTTTATTCAAATCATTAGTTAATTCTGATAAAGATTCACCAGTTTTTTTACTAACATATTCTAAAATACTTGGATCGATGTCCCCACTACGAGTTCCCATCATTATTCCTGCAAGAGGAGTAAATCCCATTGAAGTATCAACAACTTTCCCAGAATCTATTGCAGTAACACTACCACCATTACCAATATGACATGATATTATTTTTAAATCATTTCTTTCAAAGTATTCACTAATAGTTTTATTTATAAATCTATGGCTTGTTCCATGGAATCCATATTTACGTACTTTATATTTTTCATACCATTCATATGGTACAGGATATAAATATTCAGTTTCTTTCATTGTTGAATGGAAAGCTGTATCAAAAACTACTGTTTGCACAACATTTGGTAATACTTTCATAAAAGCCTTCATTCCGGTAATGCTACCAGGATTATGTAACGGTGCTAAATCTATATTTTCTGTTAATTTTTCAATTACTTCATCAGTCAAGATAACTGTTTTAGTAAAATCAGGTCCACCATGCACAAGTCTGTGACCTACGCCTTCAATTTCATCAAATGAACTAATAATATTTAATTCTATTAATTCATCCATTAACTTTTGTACAGCAACAGAATGATCTTCCATAGGTACTTCTTTAGTTATCTTTTCTCCATTATATTTTATAGTATAAAAACTACCTTCAATCCCAATTTTTTCAAATAGCCCACTTGCTATTGTAACTTTTTCTGGCATTTCAATCAAAGTAAACTTAAGTGATGAAGAGCCAGCATTTACTGATAATATTTTCATTTTTTCCACCTCCCTCTTATTATACAAAAAAAAAGATACTTTTACTATCTTTTTCCTGAAAATTCCTTATTTTTTACGTCATTTTGATTAGTATAAGTAACCTTTTTATCATAATCTATTATTCTTCTTAAATTACTTTCCAAATTATATCCATAAGGATTACTAAGTTCCATTGCTAACTTCTCTAATCTACTACTATTAGTTACATCATACCCCTTATAAAAATAATCGCTTGCTTTAAACATAATATCACCACTATTATTATGGTGATATTTATATTATTTATAACTTTATATAATTAAAGGTTTATCATTTACTTTATTTTCAATATATTCTAAATTTTTAAATGCTTTACTATTCTGCAAAAGTTCTATTTGTTTTCGAGCAGTGTTATTTAATCTAACAAGCCTTTCACTTTGTGATATATTCATTTTTATTAATTCAGCATTTAAATTTTCTAAATTATTTAAAATTACTAAATGTAATAAATCTGTATAATCTCTAATATTACCATTATCCGCTAAATCTGGATTACTAACTCGCCATTCCTTAGCAGTCATTCCAAATAAAGCAACATTTAATATGTCAGCCTCATCAGCATATATAAATCGTTTTTGTTTTTCCGTTAATGTAGGAACAATAACGTTTTTAATAGCATCAGTATGAACTAGATAATTTACTTTAGCCAAAACTCTATTGGCATGCCATTCAATTTCATTTTGATATGCTTCATTTTTCTTTAATCTTTCAAATTCAGTGATTAAATATAATTTAAATTCTGGAGATAACCAACTAGCAAACTCAAAAGCAATATCCGAGTGAGCCAATGTTCCAACACTATATTTTCCACCGCTAGGCATAATACTAATAGCATTAAATTTTTCTTTCCATCTTTTTGGAGTCATAGTAAATCTATTATATGGAACTTCTTCATTTTTAATTCTGTGGGATTCCACGGAATTAAAATTAGGATTGTTAATTTCTTCCCAAAGCGAATAAAAATCATACGAGTTTTATTTGACATCCAATTTCTTATAACTCCTGATGGATCTTCCGGATTAGCATATCTTGCTAAATCTGTTAAAGAAATATATTCTTTGTTATCAACTATCAAAACCCCAATCTTTTGTTCTTTAACCACCAATTGCATTTTTACATTATCTTTATTCATGACATTACCCCTTTATTTGATAAATTATCATACCAAACAAATGTGTGTGTATCAACTTTTTTATTAAATTTTATAATATATCTTCGTAAGTTTTATCTTCTTCTACACCAACATAGATTACTTCATGTTCCTTTATTGCTTCATAAATCAATTCTTTATATGGTATTAATTTTTCATATTCTTCTGCCTTTATACTACTTGGATTAATTACTGGATGATCCGGAACAAAAATAGTACAACAATCTTCATATGGTAACGTACTTATATCATATGTTCCAATTTTTTTCGCTAAATCAATTATTTCTAATTTATCAAAGCAAGCCACTGGTCTTATCACCGGCATCTTTACTACTTCATTAATAACCCGCATACTTGTTAAAGTTTGACTAGCAACTTGACCAATAGATTCTCCATTAACTAGTATATTACACTTATTATTGTGAGCAATAATAGCACTAATCCGATACATCATTCTACGCATTATTGTAATCAAATACTCATGAGGAATATTTTTAAGAATTTCTTCTTGAATGTGCGTAAAATTAATTACATGTAATTTAACTTGCGAATTATATTTAGCAAGTACTCGTGATAACTTAATTACTTTTTCTTTAGCAAATTCACTAGTGTGCGGTGGACTTTCAAAATAGATTCCTTCTATTTTTACTCCTCTTTTAATAGTAAGGTAACCTGCAACGGGAGAATCAATTCCTCCACTTAACATAAGAAGCCCCTTACCAAGTGTTCCAACTGGATAACCTCCAAGACCAGATAAGCCATTAAAATAATAAAGTACTTCATTTTTTCTAATTTCTACACTTACTAAAAGTTCTGGATTATGAACATCGACACTTATTCCTTCAATATTTTTTAAAATATGCCCTCCGATAGTTCTACTAACTTCCATACTATTTATTGGATAATTCTTATCACTTCTTTTAGTAACTACCTTAAAAGTTTTAAATTCTTTATCTTTAATTAATTCTAAAATATTATTTTTAATTGCTAAAATTTCTCTTTCATCACTTATAAAACCTACAATTATTTCATGTATTCCAAAAATACATTTTAATCTTTCAACAGTCTTTTCAATATCTTCTTCAGTTACATCAATAAACATTCTACCAAAATCATAAGTAATTGTATGTTTTATATCACTTAAATTATTGCTTATATTATTTTTCAAAGACTTTAAAAAATAATTAATATTATCTTTCTTAGTTGAAAGCTCTCCATATTTAATAATTATAATATGTTTCATAAATCCCCCTATCTAACTATACTTAATTTTTCATATACTTCTTTAAATATACTTAAAAATTTATTTACTTCCTCCGTTGTTGTAACATGAGACAAACTAATTCTTATCGTATGTTTACTTCTTTTGGCATCACCATATATCGCAGCCACACTCTGAGATATTTCCCCACTAGCACAAGCCGTATTAGTACTTACATATATTTCATATTTTTCCAAAGCATGAATCATCGTTTCTGGCATGACATTCATAATACTAATATTTAATATGTGCGGAATTGAATACTTAGTTTTATTAATTTTAATATTAGGATACTTTTCCATAACACTCACTATTTTATCATTTAATAATCCCACAAATCTTTCTCTTTTTTCCAAATCATTACAAGCAAGTCTCACTGCTTTTGATAATGCAGCAATTAAAGGAAGTGGTGGTGTCCCTGGTTTTAAATCATTACTCTTACCAGAACCATATATAAGTGGTGTTATTTTTACCATACTACTTTTATAAAGAAATCCAATCCCTTTAGGTCCAAATATCTTATGAGCTGACATACTTGCCAAATCGACATCATGAAAATTAACTGGCACTTTTCCAATTGCTTGAGTCATATCAGAATGAAAAATTGTTGCAATATTTTCTTTTTTAATAATTTGTCTTATCATTTTAAGTGGCTGACGAACTCCAGTTTCCGAGTTTACTGCACAAATACTTACTAAAATTGTATCTTCTCGCACCTTTTCTTTCAAATCTTCAAAATCAATCAAACCTTCTTGATCATTATTGACATAATCGATTATAAAGCCGATGCTTTTTAAATAATCACAAATTGCATAAATCGAAGGATGTTCTAATTTTGAAACAATAATATGTTTTCCCTTTTTATGATGTGCCATAGCCACTCCAATTAAAGCCATATTATTAGCCTCAGTTGCTCCGCTAGTATAAACGATTTCACTACTATTAACCCCAAAAATATCGGCGATTTGCTTCGTCGCGCTTTCTAACAAATCCGCCGATTTTTTTCCTAAAGAATGAATTGAATTGGCATTACCAATAAATTCTTTAGTCACTTTCGAAATTGTATCTAACACTTCATAAGATACTGGAGTGGTAGCACTATAATCCAAATATATCATGGCATTCCTCCCTAATTGGATTTACCTCTTAAATTATCAGCATCTCTTATATATTCATCACATTCAGTATCTGTTGGAGTTAATAAACATGTTTCACAAGCCTTTATTCCATCCAAACTACCAGTAACATTTTCGATCATATCAAAAAGTACATTAACAATCGTTGGCACAAAAAATATACAAATACCTACTATCGCCCGTCGTAATAAAGAACTACCTGCTTTCTTTATTGCGGAATCATCATTACTAACCGCTGCCTTAGCAAAATCTATAACTCCAAATATAATTATAATAATCGGAACCAATATTTTTAAAGCAAATAACCCATAACCTACAAATTGCCAAATTTCAGAAGTTCTAACACAAAATTGAGGATCAGTTGTAGCTGCAAAAACGTTAGGCATAAAAGCAACAAAACCCAAAACAAAGGTCATTAAAAACAAAAAATTTTTCTTCATAATATCTCCTACTTATATTCTTCTAATAAACGTTTATAAATTCCTGGTTCTACAATATTTATAGCATTAATAGCATTCTCTAAACTACTTTTAAAATTACCTTTAGAAAACATATTTTCGGCCTTAACCAAACCAAAATCCACTTCTCTATTAGTTACTCTATATCTATTGCCATAAACAATTGCTACTTCGGCCATCCTAGCAGTTTTAATTGTTTCGTTTATCGTATTATAAACTTTTAAAACTAAATCTCTAGCTGTATCAACTCGCAAATTAAGAATTTTAATAGAAATTGGCCGTTTATCTAATGCCCTAATAAGCTCATCAATCGCTTCCATTGCCTCAGCTAATTCAACATAATAATTTTTAGGAACTGCTGGTAATTTAAATGAACGTACCTTATCCTTAGTTTGACTAAGAATTTTCTTAATTTCTTCTAATTGTTCACGTGCTCTTAATTCATCTTCTTTCAAACTTCCTAAAGTCTTCAATGCCTCATTTAATTTTTCTTCTGTTTTAACTAATTTTGAATTAATAATTTCCATTTCTCTAGCAAGCTTTGAATAAGACAAAATATGACTCCTAGCAACATCAACTATTTTATCATAACTTGCCCGAATATTCATTATTTCTTGTTTAATTTCTGCAATTACCGCTACTTCATCGTCATTTAAATCATAACTATATTTAATATCATCAATCTTTTTATATAACTCATTATTTACTTTTTCTAACTTAGTTGCTTTAATTAAAATACTTCTACTATAATCTTCATATATCTTTTTACTTATTCTCTCTTTATCAAAATCATTATATAAAGAATCAAAGTAATCATGCATTGTCCTAAGTTCAAACAATGAATCTTCAATATTTAATACATTAAGTCTTTGAAATATATCTTGTATCTTCTTATCAGCTTCTGCAATATTATAATCGATATTTAAATATTCTAAATTATAACCTTCACGCATCATTTTTTCACTAATATTTCTGATATCATCTATTTTTTTAGGAATTAAATTCTTTCCCAAATTTATTATTGGTCGCGTTTCTTCTACAACAGCCTTTAAGTTATCAATAATATCAGCAATAGCTTTAACAATTTTACCAACTTCAGTATAAGCATTTTGTTCCATTGCTGTCTCAAAAGTTTGAAAAAGCTTATCAACATTTTCAAATTGTAATTCTATTGGGACTTTAACTATTGCATAATCTTCTTCATAATCTTTATACATAGCAACAATTTCACGATATTGAGCCTTTAATTTAGTAATTGTTTCCCTATTTCTTTCTTCACTTAAAGTAACATCTTTTATCTCATCTAACAAAAATGCTGCCTTTGTTCGTAAATTATTTAAATCAAAATCAGCTTTTAATAATAATCCTTTCAACTCTTTAAAATTATGTTCTTCAAACAATTCTTCAATTTCATTAATAATATCCGTAATTTTAGGCATTTCTACATCTCGAATATTGTTAAAACGATTCTTCCAATCTTCAAACTTCATCCGCATTTCATCATTATTAACTAAAGCTTCAACTTTATTCAATTCTGATAACATATTTGCAGAAATAATCATATTTTTTTCTTTTTCTAATTCATCTATTTGTTTTTTCAATTTATTTTTTTCATTACGATTTATTAAATTTAATATGATTATTACAATTATTACACTTATTATATAATAAGCAACCGCAATTAATAAAAAAGTTGTCCTTCCCATTACATTCACCTTACTATAAATAGTTTATCATATTATAAAGATTTTTTAAAGTTAATTTGCATATAAATAATACGAGCACATATAATTTAATAGATTAACGGAGGAGATTATGATAAACAAACAAAACTTATGGTTTATAACATTATTTTCATTGATTTTAGTATTAGGTATTTATTACGTTAGTATGGGAGATGAGACAATCAGCGTTCTAGCTGGAGATAATGATGTAAGTGAAGTTGTCGAAGTTAAAGAATCCGATGTAATTGTAGCCCTACAAGTTGAAGATGATGAATCAGTATTAGAACAAATGACAGAATATCAAAATATTTTACTAGATGCTGATGCAACGATTGAAGAAAAAAACGATGCTTACAATGCCCTACAAGCCCTAAGTAACTCTCAAAGTGAATGCGAAAAAATTGAAAAATTAATTAGTGATGAATATAAATACGACAATTTTGTCAAAATTGAAGGAGACACAATAAGTATTGTCATTGCCTCAAGTGACCATAACAAAGAACTAGCTAATAAAATTATCAGATCTGTTCAAAATCTTTACGACACTCAAAAATACATCACAGTTAAATTTGAATAACTATTAAGCCGGTACTTTATTAAAAATACTTCATAAAATATTATGAAGTTATTTTAGTTTAGGAAGGTGCGTTATGAATAAAAAAATATTAACTGATAGAGAACAAGAAGTTTTCGAATTATTAGTCTTAAACAAAACTACTACAGAAATTGCTGAATTTTTAGGAATAAGCGAAAAAACAGTTCGCAATCACATTTCCAATACAATTCAAAAATTAGGAGTTAAAGGAAGAGCTCAAGCAGTAGTTGAACTAATAAAATTAGGTGAAATAACAATTAATTAAGACTTCGGTCTTTTTTTTATAGAAAATAATATAATTAAACAGGTGAGATTATGTTAAAAAAGTCATCTTTAAGAAGAATTATGGTAGCAACACTTGCTCTATTTATTTTACTTATCATTTATTTTTTTCCAACTACTACTCCAATTGAAGAATCACTATCCTACATAGAAAAACAAGAAATGCCTATTTTTCTTGTTGATAGTCTAGAATATATTGCTAGAACAACAATTGTTCAAGAAAGCGAAAATACAAATGACCTTATTTTAGAAGTAATTGAATCTCTAACAATTAATAGCGAAAAATCAAATTATATCCGAGATGGATTTAAAGGCATAATACCCGAAGGAACAACAGTTAAAGAAATCACTTTAGAAAACGGGATCTTAACAATAAACTTTAGCAAAGAAATATTAAACATATCTGAAAATAATGAAGAAAAAATGATTGAAGCAATCGTATATTCATTAATGGAAATACCAGAAATAAAAAAAATTAGCATTTTAGTAGATGGTGAAAAGTTAAGAGCTTTACCTAATTCCAAGAAAAAACTTCCGGAATTTCTCGATAAAAGTTATGGAGTCAACAAAATATATAATTTGGATTCAATTAAAGACACTAATAAAACTACCGTTTATTACTTAAGCAAATATGATGATTATTATTACTATGTCCCTGTTACAAAAATATCCAATGAAACCGGCGAAAAAGCTGAAATAATTATAAAAGAATTAAAGTCTACCCCAATATATCACACTAACCTAATAAGTTATTTAGCAGCTTCAACAAATTTGACAAATTACGAATTATTAGAAAACAGTATAAGCTTATCTTTTGATAATCATCTTTTAGCTAATCTAAACGATGAAGATATGTTAGAAGAAGTAAAATATTCAATTGCGCTTTCCCTAAGAGATAGCTATGGAATTGAAAAAGTATTATTTAATTTTCCCGAAAACGAACAAGAAGTTATGGCTTTCAATTAATCAATTAAATTAGGGGTTGCAAATAATCAAAATTTATACTATAATTTACTTGATGTCCTCGTAGCTCAGCTGGATAGAGCATACGCCTTCTAAGCGTACGGTCAAGCGTTCGAATCGCTTCGAGGACACCAAATAAGTTATTAAGCCTCTTTACATAGGCTTTTTCTTTTTTCGACAAATTTTCCAAATTATACTTGTAATTATTTATTACAAATGATAATATAATTTTAGAAAGGAGAATGAGTTTATATGTATAGTAATTACGATTTTAATCAAGCAATTGAAGGAGTTGCTTATGCAGCCATGTGGACTGTTGTTTCATTAATTTTAGCCATTATCGGAGGTGTTTTAGTCTATTTTCTATTTATCAAAGGAAAAGATTTAAACTTATCAGCTGGACTAACAAAATTAAGAGATTTACTTGACTTTAAAATCATGTTAATTGAACCAATATTAAAAATACTATATTTAGTTATCACAATATTTGTTATTTTAATATCATTTAATTTTATTACAACCAATTTCTTATCATTCTTATTAACATTATTGTTAGGACCAGTAATTGTTAGAATCATTTACGAAGCATCATTAATGCTAGTAATGATTTGGAAAAATACAAAAATAATTGCTGACAACACTGCCAAAGTCAAAGAAAATCCTGAAAAGAAAAAGAAAATGGAAGATAAAGAAAACTAGAAATAGTTTTTTTTATTTTGTTAAAATACCAAAATATGTTAAAATATCTATCGAGGTATATTTAAATGAAAGAAAATAGCAGTTATTACTATCAACTTATATTTAAAAAAGTATTTGATATTTCTACTATGATTTTTGATGAATATCAACATTTGTCCAATTTAGAAAAAGCTAGACAAAAAGATACTCCCGAATATGAATCTAGTTTTAAAAAACTTAAAACCTTATTAGAACAAGAACAAGAATATTACAATTCTATCAAAAATAATAAAGAAATATTAAATAGCTTACTCCATAAAATTGCATATTTTAATAAAAATTCAAATGATTTTATTATCTCCCAAAATAATAACTCTTTAATATATGCTAGAATATCTTTAAAATTAAATGATTTAATAACAGAAATAAGTCAAAGTAAATCACCAGAAATTTTTTATCTATTTAATAAATTTGAATTATTCAGTTTAATACATTTTGAAAATACATTACTAGCTCTAATTATGTTTCAAAATTTTTTAGAAGTTTACCATAATCCAATACTTCAAGATATTTTAACTAGTATCTTATATAGCTATTCTTTTATGTTTACTTACATAGAAAATATAGTTTTAAAAGAAAATTTTACAATTCCCCAAGAAATGTTTTCCATCTCTGAATATTTTAGCGATAACATAAATGTGCCATTAGATATTATATCTAAATATAAAAATAGAAGATTTCAACAAATAAAAAAATATATGGAAAAAAACAATCCTGGAACTAATAATTATTTATTCTTATTATTTTATCTAAAAGCTATAAGCACATCATTAGATCAAAATTTAACAGATGACATTGATACACTTTTAAATTCTAATGGTTTAAATAAAGAAACAAAAAAAGAATTAAAAATTTTTTTACATGATGAAAAACCAGATAAACTCATTCGCAAAATAACTTTTAATATATAAAAAAAGAGCCTAAGCTCTTCCTGAATATTTACCATCTTTTGTAGATATAATTATTCTTTCACCTTGGTTTATAAACAAAGGTACTTTTACTTTGTAACCAGTTTCAATGGTTGCATCTTTAGTAGCATTTGTTGCAGTATTACCTTTAACTGCAGGTTCAGTTTCTACTACTTCATATTCAATCTTTTCTGGTAAAGTAATACCAATTATTTCGCCTTCATAAAAATCGATATCTATTTCTAATCCTTCTTTAATATATTGAACATTATCACCAAGAACAGATTCTGGTATTTCAATTTGTTCATAAGTTGTATTATTCATAAATACATATGAATCTCCCATTTTGTATAAGTATTGTGTTTTTACTTTTTCAATATGGGCTTTAGTTATCTTAATATTGGTATTAAATGTGTCTTCTGTAACAGATCCAGTCCTTAAATTCTTTCTTTTAATTCTTACAAATGCTGGACCTTTACCTGGTTTAACATGTTGAAATTCAACTATTGTATAAAGGTTACCATCCATGATAACAGTCATACCATTTTTAATATCATTAATATTTATATCCATATAAACTCACCACCCTACTATTTCTTTTCTTTAGCAATTACAGTCTTTCTACATTTTGGACAATATCTGTTTAATTCTAAACGATCCGGAGTATTCTTTTTATTTTTACTAACAGGGCGTAATTCAAAACCACATACAGAACATCTCATAGTAACTTCACTACGATTTTCTTTTTTTGCCATAAAATTCCCTCCTCACTAATAATATCTATATCATTATACCCAAAATTATCTATATTTTCAAGGGGTTTTCGCAAGTTTTAAATATAGCATTCAATCAAAGTATTGTTTTATTTTCCAACAATTGTTTTTCTTTTTCTTTCTCTAATTCCTTAAGACTTTTTTCAGGTGTTGGCATATCTTCTGGCATTATCCCTCCCAATTCTTTAATGGTATTTCTAATTTTTCTGCCAACTTCAAAATGAATATCGTTTGCATTACTTTCATTTTTAACATTATCTTTTTTTAACTTTTGTTCAGTTTGAGAAATTCTAAATAAATTAGCAATTAATTCATCGCTTCCCATATTATCTAAAATATCTTTTCGATATCTTAACCCTTTACGTTTAGCAATATCATTTGCTGTTTCACCATTATACAAACCTTTGTAACCAGAATTATGAAATTTATCAAATTTTTTAACGCCAGCATTTTTGGCTACTTGATTTAAAGAATAATTACCCTTTCTAGTCAAATTTCTCTGATAAAACCTCTTTTCATCCTCAGTTAACATACTATATTCTTTTTCACTAAGTTCTTGTTTTCTAGTTTGAATAGCAAAGTATGTTTGTGCAAGAGCAATAATTTCTTTCCTGCTATCTCCATTTTGAGCAATTAAATAGCAAGCATACCTAGTTAATTTATAATCTTCTATTAATTTAATAGCTCCTTTAGGCATATTTATCGTTTTCCTGACATTAGGAAAATGTTCAAATATATTAACTTTGCTATTTTCACAAGCAATCATTGCTTTATTAATAACTTTATTAAAATTTTCCCATTTATAATATCCAAAAGCCTTCATTAATTCTCTTGCATACCAAAATTCTTCTCCAAATTAATCAATATGTTTAATACTTTCAAAAATAGTTTCATCATTTTCACAAGTTTGCTTTATGTTAACCCCTCTTTCTTACGATTAGACAAAAAAACTATGCTATTTCAACAATTTATTGCAATTTTCAATTAATCTTCATAAATTGTTCGCATATTAAAACAATTAATAATTTTCCGCCAAATAATTAGTTATATCCTTAGTTATTTTACTTGCTCCATAGTACATTGTATCATTACTTCCATTGTTGTGAGATATATTTGGAGTTATGACAACTACACTAAATTTAGGATTATCACTAGGAAAGTATCCCGCAAAAGTTGAAGTAATTGTAGCAACATCGACAGTTCCATCTGAATTACTATCATAAAAAGATTCACTAGTACCAGTCTTACCGGCAGCATTAATAGACTTATCGACATAAATACGACCAGTTCCTTCACTCAAAACAAGTTTTAGCCCTTCCCTAATTCTATCTAAATAAACTTGTTCTAATTCTATTTCATTTAATACAGTAGATTCATTGCTAAGAATTACATCGTCATTCGATTTTATTTCTTTCATTAAACTTAAGGCTGTACGCTTTCCTGTTGCTAAAGAATTAATATATTGCAAGACTTCAACCGGAGTATAAGTATCATATTGTCCAATAGCCAAGTTAAGCAAAAGGTCATCTGCTATAGTTTTGCCAATTATTCCTGTTTGTTCCCCTGGCAAGTCTATTTCTGTTTTAACTCCCAGCCCAAAACTTGCTAACATATTGCGATAAATATTAAAGTGTTCTTCTGTAGCATTTAATTTAATATTTGGTTTATATGTATTACCAGTAAGACCAATGGCTATTAAATACTGATAATAATTTGAAGAATACGCTAAAGCCGTTAAGTCATTAATTCTTCCTAAACTTTTAAAACTACACTTCTCTGGCACTAAATAAAGTTTAACACATGAATCAGTAATATATTTATCCATTTCAATTAAACCATAATTGTAACCCACAGCAATAGTTGCGCCCTTAACTGCTGAACCAATTGTAAAAGATTTATTAATAGTATTTAAGGAAATATCACTCCATGAATCATCATCATTGCGCCTTATCCCAGCAATAGCAAGAATGCTTCCATTATTAGGATCACTTACTAAAGCATAAGAATCTTTGTAATAATCAGTATTTGGATATTTGTCCCCCAAAATAATTTTATCTTTAATTATTTCTTCAACCTTGAGTTGTAAATTTATATCGATAGAAAGGACTAAATCATTACCTCTTTTTTCCTCACTTACTAAAGTTAATGTATTATCACTATTTACTAAGTATTCCGCTTTAGTTCCCTTCAAATATTCTTCATACTCATATTCTAAATAACTTAAACCTACTGTATCAGTAAGTTCATAACCACTACTTAGATATTCTTCTTTTCTCTCTTCGGGTATTAAACCAATACTACCAAAGATATTTTTTAATGTATCACCATATAGATAAATACGTTCCCAAGATAATTCACCAGTGACACCTGGAATATTACTTTCAATTACTTTGGCATATTCACTTTCACTTACATCTTTCAAAATCTCTTTTTTACTATAAACATAACCATCATTCATCAAACTATATATGTGTGCTGCTTTTTTCTCAATGTCCGAAAACGAATTGAGCATTTCTTCAGTAATTCGTTCATATTTTAAATCGGTTATATCATTATTTGTTAACTTACGTTCTTCTAGCAGTTTATATTCCTCTTCAGTAATTAAAGACTCACCATTACTATTTGTTACTAACCAATAATCTTTTAAAGCCTTAGTACCCGCAGGATCGATAGTTAAAATATCTGCTAATTTCTTAGCAATTTCTATTTCATCTTCGATATTTATACCTTTAATTTTATTGTAATAAATAGTTTTTACTCCAATATTATCTACTAAAACATTACCATTTGTATCCAGAATTCTACCTCGCGGAGCACTAGAGCCACTAATATATACTTCAGTTTTGGCTAATAATTTTTCTTGATATTCTTCTTTAGATGCCCGAATACTTATAAGTCTTACCCCAAGTATACAAAATAAAAAAATTACTAATATATAATAAAAATATCTTCTACTTTTCATATTATTAGTATTTCTTTTTATAATAATTTCATACAATATATTAAGGTGATTATATGTACAATATTATTGAAAAATACATGAATATGTTAAAGAAAGAAGATGTCAATAATTTTGCCATTAACAAAAATATTTATCTAAGTAATGCCGAATTGGATTTTACTTATGATTTTATCAAAAAAAATTGGAAAGATATAATTAAAAATCCTAATATGATAGATATTGATCGTTATAAAAGTAAATTTAGTCCGGAGAACTTTCCTAAAGTTAAACAGTTACTAAAAGAAAGTATTCAAAAATATGGATCTTATTTATAAAGATCCATTAGTTCTTGTTCTAAGTTAGGATTAAATTTCTTATTTTTAATCATATCTATTTCTAATTTATATGGTGGATATTCTCCAATCCATGGTGTTTCTAATATTTTAGGAACATCTTTTAATTTAGGGTTATATATTACATTTATTAAATTATCAAAACCTATAGTACCATAACCTAAATTAGCATGACGATCCTTATGTGATCCCATTACATTTTTACTATCATTAACATGAACACATTTAACTTTTCCTAAGCCAATATAATTATCGAATTCCTTTAAATATCCATCAAACTTAGAAATATCGATACCTGAATCATTTAAATGACAAGTATCAAGACAAATACCCACTTTATCTTTTAACTCGATATTATCTAAAATTTCTTTTAACTCATACATATTTATACCACATTCACTACCCTTACCTGCCATTGTTTCAAGCAGTATCATTGGTTTAGTTTCCGGAGTAATTATATTGTTTATTGCTTCCGCTATATTATGTAATGCTTCCATTCTATCAAGTTTTAAAGCGTTACCAGGATGAACAACAATATAATTGATACCCATTTGAGTAATACGATTTATTTCATTTTTTAAAAAGCTTATTGAAAAATTCCAAGAATCTTCTTTCTCTTTATTAGCTAGGTTAATAATATATGGTGCATGACAAATAACATTGTTGATATCGATACCATGATATTCCATATATTCTTTTGCCTCTTTAGTTAATGCTTCATCGATATTTTTTCTTATCGTATTTTGGGGAGCTCCCGTATAAAACATGAATGTATTTGCCCCAAAACTTACAGCCATTTCTGCTGAACCTAACAACTGTTTTGAACCAAAATTTACATGAGAACCTATAATCATTTTTACTTCACCAATATTATTATACAAAAAAAATATCTTTTCGCAAAGATATTTTAACCACCAGTTCCACCAGAACCAGCAACACCACATGTTGTAGGATTTGAAGATGACCATTTAGTAGCATCATAACCTTCAACATCGCCTTCTTCAACTGCAACATTTTCTGTCATGCCACTATTTGCTCCTTTGTCTATTATCATCATCGAATCACCTTTTTTAATCCATACTTCAAAGAAATATAAATTACTATTAGGATCAGTACTTTTAGTAACTTTAACAGAACCAGTATATTCTGAACTTAAATCTGAATAACCACCTGTTCTCAAAGTATCAATAGTTACACAAGCAGAACCACCAGGTGCAGTAGGGAAACCAGTATTACCAGTAGTTAAACTAGAATTCATAAAATAAGCATTCGCCGCATCAATTGCCCCATTTGCTTCAATTGCAAAAGAACTTCTCCTTGCTCTTTCCATTTGTGGTAAAACAGCATTTACCGCAATCAACATTACAATTGCCAAAACAACAATAACTGCAAGCAATTCTACTAAAGTAAACCCTTTCAAATTTTTTGTTTTTTTATTCATAATTTGTACACCTCTCTATGATTAAATATACTATAATTTTTGCTATTAGTCAATATTATTTCAAAACATTTAACACTGAACTTATTAAATCTATATTTTCTACTACATTATTTATTTTATCCGTTACACGTTCTTTATACAAAGTTTTCATATTTTCTGTAAAAGTTTTAAAATCTATTGTTCCTCGATTAAAATATTTTATGTAATAAGAATTTTCTTTAAGATGATTATATTCTTTAGAATTATTTTTAAAAGCCATTTGTAAATGTAATTGCATTAATCCTCGAAAAATTTATTTAATGGCCTTGGAGCAACTGGACCCTTAGTTAAATTATTAGTTATATTTTGAGGTGTTTTTTTCGTTAAATCCTGTACAAAATCGATTGCTTTTTGAGCAGTATTAATATGACTCTTAATTGAATTAACATCAACATTTTTAACCATGTTTGTTATTTTACTTATACTATCTGTTACATTACTTCGATCATTATTTAAAATATATTTATTCCAAACATTTTCATCTTCACCATATAAATCATATAACTCATAAAATTTTTGCCAAGTCATTTCACCATTTTGCACATACTTAATAAGTTCAGGTTTACTTCTAACAAAATTT
>DVHV01000105.1 GCA_018711775.1 Candidatus Onthocola stercoravium
CTTTCTATTATCTTCTATATTAGTATATTTTAGATATTCTAATAATTTATTTTCATAAATTTTTGGAATATCTTTTAATTTGCTTTTTTGTTCCTTTGTTAATGTAACATTTTTGATAAACTTAAAAGCATCACTTCTTTTGCATTTATACGTAAATAAAATAATACTTTCATCATAAGAACTAATTGTAGGATAAGATGTAGCAAGTGATCTACCTGTATCATAAATTGGAGCAACGTCTAACCATTTTAAAGTATTAATATCCCTTATAATTCCATAATTATTTAAATGCCTATCACAATTAGCGATTATTACATCAAGTAATAACATTTTATTAACTTTATCTTTTACATTTTCTATACCATTATTTTTTAATAATTTAATATAATCATTATATTCATCCTCTGCATTTTCACTATGTTTTACTAGTTGATATGCGGGAATTAACTCAGTATCTTCATTAATAAATGTAGCACATTCTGAAACCATTGTTTTCTTATCTAAATTAGATATTATTTTAATATCATAGTTAGCATGAGGTATTTCTAAAATCTCACAAATTTTACTTGCTATACACTCATTTATAGGTTCTAAACCTAAAAAAGTATTTGATGATTTATATAATACTCTAGTTCCATCATTATTAATAAGCCATGCTTTATCAACTTCCCCACCAGTAGTAATATCTGGTGAATATAATGCATCTATGCTTCCATAATCATATTCTCTTTTTAAATTGGTTACAAAACTAAATTCATTAGTAAAGAAATTAACATCTTCCCAAGCTTTATTATCGTTACTAGGTTTAATCCAATATTGATCAGATAAAGATAAACCATATGATTTAACAACTAAATTACTAGTTAATTTCATAAAATCATAATTCCATTGTTGCTTTTTAAACCATTCACTATTTCTTGAATATCTTTGATTTAACCATGTATTAAAACTATTAAGTAATTCATCTTCATTTAACGAATATAGATTTACTGGTAATCTTTCTTTATCATATAAGGTAATAATTTTCGTTATAGCATTAATTTTCAAATCATATTCAAAGTCAAATAATTTATAATTTTTATTCATAAAAGTATAAAGCATAAAATCACCTTCTTTATTTAATCTATTGTACAAGATTATACTTAAAAAGTCCATATTACTTGCAAATAAAAAATAACACTATCTTTGTGCTATTTTTTTTCATCTATTCTTTTGGCTACAATAAAGTGTTCTTCATTATAAGTTATTAAATCGGCACTTGTAACATTAAGTTTAGTAGCATATTTATCTAGTAGTTCTAGTGTAGGTTTTCTTCTCCCGTTTTCCAATTGATTTATGTAAGGTAGCGTACTTCCTAACATTTCTGCAAACTTTTCTTGCGATAAATTATTTTTATATCTATAATACTTCAAGTTAATTGCTAATATGTCTTTGCTTTTCATTTTCTCCAAGAAATATCCACCTCTTTACAAATTATTATAAAAAAATAGAATAACCAAGTCTTTTATACACTTGTATAAAACAAAAAAAACGGTTTATAATATACTTGTATAAAATAATGAGGTGTATTTATGAAAAAAATAATGTTATGCTCTATAATAATTATGTCTATTTTAATTTTATGTTTATATTATGCTCAAAATTCCAATAAAAAAATATATAAAAATACTGTTAATAGTTCGCATGTTATCAACCAAAATAATTTAACTATGATGTATGAAACAGAAGCAGGTAGTGGAGAGTATCAAGTAACTAGTGATACAACATGGCCACAAGATGGATATATATTTAATGAAGCGTTATCAAAATGCGAAAATGGTAGTAAATTAACTTGGGACGATGAAAATAAAAGAGTAATTATGCAAGCAAATATTTCCGACAAATGTTATGTGTATTTTGATATTCAAAGTTTTGCTAATTATATAATTAATAATGTGTATACGGGAAATGATGGTGATAATGATTTGTATTATCATGATGGAGTTGGAACATATACAAATGCAGATCAAGAAGCGGGAGATAATTCATATAGGTTTTCAGGTGCAAATCCAAATAATTATGTATGTTTTGGTAGTGATGTAATGCCATGTCCAGAAAATAATTTATATAGAATAATAGGAGTATTTGATAATAGTGAAGTAAAGTTAATAAAAAGCAGTGAATTAATATACAGCGGTTGGGGAGATTATCAAAACTATTATTGGGGTGATTCATATATAAATGAATCCTTAAATACTACTTTTGTTAATTCTTTTACTGATGAATGGCAATCAAAAATATTGGAAAAAGAATGGATTGTTGGGGGAAATACTCGAGATAACATTGTCAATTCTAATGTTAAAAATGCATACTTTTATGAGTTAATTAATTATAATACTTCGGGAGAATATCTATATACAGATAAAATTGGTTTAATATATATATCAGATTATACATATGCAACTATACCGGATAATTGGACGATAATTATAAATAACTACTCTCCATCAATAAGTGATAATAACTGGATGTATATGACATCTAAGCGAGAATGGACAATAACTAGAGCGTCTAATATAAGTGATGTTTTTCTAGTGGGAAATGATGATAGTATTACAAAAAGTGGTGTTGATATTGCAGTATCAGCTTTAGCTGGAGATTTAACCAACAATGCATATGCTAGGCCAACGTTTTATTTGATTCCAAATGTAATCTATATCTCAGGTACTGGTACCCAAACAGATCCATATCGAATTGCTTAATTCACAACAAAAAATCCCATTACTGGGACTTTTTTTAATTAGCTGCGTATGACTTAATATATTTAAGTATTTCTCTATCGTTTGGTACTTTTCCTTCGCTGAATTTTTTTCCATTGATTACCAAACCAGGTATATTTTTAATGTTATATTTTCTCATTGATTCTTGGTCGTCTTTTAACTCTATTTCGACATCTCCGTCATAGTTGTTAGCGACTTTAAGCAACAACTTTTTGAGTTTTATTCCATTACTGCAATTACTCCCAACAATCTTTATATTCATTACATCACCTCGCTTTCAATAACATCATACTAATTTAAAGTGAAATTTTTATGTTATAAAAAAGAAAGTTATGTTATAATAAATTTGTGATAATATGAAAAATAAAGGATTTACATTGGTTGAATTGATAATTACTATTACTTTAATAGCTATAATATCAGTTACTATTGGAGTTAGTATGAGCGGTATGCTTTCACGTCAAGAAGATAAGAAGCTTGAAGAATATATAACTGATATTGAAGAAGCAGCTTGCACATATGCAGAGCTTCATGATAATTCATCAAATGATACTGTTAAAATAGATACTTTGATTCAGGAAGGCTATTTAAGTACCGAACTTACTCATCCTATTAATGAAGACTCCATAACTAATTATGCTAATGATGAGGTAGAAATAGTTTGGGAAGATGGAAAAAGAAGTTGTAATTATGAAATAAAAATAGACTGAAAATATATTTTTAAATTTAAATAAATATGTTATACTTAGAGTGTGATAAAAATGAAGAATAAAAAGAGGGTATTAATAATTTTGTTAATTTTAATAGTGATTGTACTGTTGATACTTGGAACAGTATTAGTTTGTGGTGGTATGAAAGCAAAAGAAATAAGCAATTTTGAAACTGAAGTTGCTGAAGCCGCTTGCGAATATGCAAGTGATGAAAACTTTACTGAAGCCATTTGCAATGCATATGAAAATTTATGCAAAGTTAGATATAGCACTCTAATAACTCGTGAATATTTATCTCCAGACTTAACCAATCCAAAAACAAAAACACAGATTAGTGAAGATACATCTAGTTATGTGCAAATTTCTTTTGAAGATGACAAAATTGTTTGCACTTATAAAGAAGGTTAAAGATGAAAGAAAAGATAATTGAAATATTAAAAGATGAAACAAAAGCGAAAAGCGTAAATGAAATAAACGACAAACTTGGTTTAACAAAAGTTGAAGAAATCGAAGAACTAGAAAATGTTTTAGAAGAGATGACTAAAGATGGTATAATTCATGAATCAAAGAAGCATGAATTTCTTTTAATGAAAAATACTAAAACTTTAAAATGTGGTCATCTAAGCATAAATCGTAGTGGTAATGGTTTTGTAGATATACCGGGTGAAGAAGACATTTTTATAAGAAATGAATTTTTACATGGCGCAATAGATGGAGATTTTGTAGAAGTTGATTTTGTAAAATATCAAGGTGAAATGGAAGGCCGAGTTATTAAAATATTAAAAAGAGATATAAAAAATGTTGTTGGTGAAATGATTAAAATCAAAAACAAATTAACATTTAAACCCGACAATGACAAATTAGATATAGTTGTTAAATTAACTAAAGATAGCATCCGACAATGCGTTGAAGGCCACAAAGTTGTTGTAACTATAATTAGAGAAATAGGAACACGAATGTTTTTGGGTAAAGTTACCAAAATAATCGGTCATAAAAATGATCCAGGGGTTGATATATTATCAATTGCTTTAAGACATGGTATCGAAACAGAATTTAACAATGCAGTAATAAAGGAACTTGAAACAATTCCTGATGAAGTAAAGCCGGAAGAATTAAAAGGTCGTAAAGACTTAACTTATGAAATGATTTTTACTATTGATGGTGATGACACTAAAGATATCGACGATGCTATAAGCCTAGAAAAAAATAATGATAATTATATTTTAGGAGTTCACATCGCCGATGTATCACATTATGTTTGTGTGGGAACACAGCTTTATGAAACAGCATTTTCTAGAGGAACATCTAGTTATCTAGCAGATACAGTAATTCCAATGATTCCTCATCAATTGTCAAATGGCATATGTTCATTAAACCCCGAAGTTGTTCGGCTTACTATAAGTTGTGTGATGACCATTAATCCTAAGGGTAAAGTCATAGATTATGATGTCTTTCCATCATACATTAAATCTAATAAACAAATGACTTATAAAAATGTTAATAAGATTTTGATGAAAGATACTGTTCCTGAAGGTTATGAACCATATGCTGAAAAATTAAAGGAAATGAATGAACTTGCCAAAATATTGCGAGCAGAAAAAATGTCTCGTGGTTATATCGATTTTGGATTAGATGAAGCCAAAGTTATTCAAGATGAGAATGGTAAAGCCATAGATATTGTCAAAAGAACTAGAGGAGATGGCGAAAATCTAATCGAGGATTTTATGATTGTGGCCAATGAAACTATAGCAACTCATATCAACAACATGGATTTACCATTTATTTACCGTGTTCATGATTTGCCTAATGCAGAAAAGATTGAGGACTTTAAAAATTTAATTAATCAAATGGGTTATCAAATTCATACTAATATGAGCAAATTAACCCCAATGACTATGCAACATATATTAGAAGAGTTAAAAGACAAAAAAGAATTTGCTATTCTTTCAGATATGCTTCTTCGTAGTATGAAAAAAGCCGTATATAGCACCAATAATATTGGTCACTTTGGTCTTGCATCACAAAACTATACCCATTTTACTAGTCCAATAAGAAGATTTCCAGATCTTACTGTTCATAGATTATTACGTACTTATTTATTTGAACAAAGAATTGATTTAGAAACAATTAATTTTAATCAAAAGTATTTAATAGATGTGGCTACCAATTCTAGTGAAATGGAAGTGGCAGCAACTGAAGCCGAACGTGATGTATTATCAATGAAAATGGCAGAATATATGGAAGATCATATCGGAGAACAATATCAAGGAATTATCAGCGGAGTAACGAATTTTGGTTTCTTTGTTGAATTAGAAAATCTTGTTCAAGGTCTAGTTCATATCAGTACCCTTGATGGTTATTATAATTATGTTCCTGAAATTTTGTCTTTAGTTCGTGATGATAATGGTAAAAAATATCGTATTGGTGATGAGGTAACAGTTGTTGTTACTGCTGCAAGCAAAGAAAACAGCACAGTAGATTTTGAAGTGGTGGGGGTATCAAATGGAGATCAAGAATAAAAAAGCCTATTTCAATTACTTTATTGAAGACGAAATTGAAGCCGGTTTAGTTTTAGTTGGTACTGAAATAAAATCTGTGCGTAAAGGGTCAATAGATATAAGTGATTCTTACATACGCATTAAGAATAATGAAGCATATATTATTAATATGTTTATTGAAAAATATGATTCAGGTAGTATATTCAATCATGATCCAAGTAGAGAACGCAAATTACTCTTACATAAAAAAGAAATAAAGAAATTGCTTGAAAAGGTCAAAAAAGAAGGTTATTCAATAATTCCTTTAAAAGTATATATTAAAGAGGGCAAAGCCAAGATATTGATTGGTGTTGCTCGTGGTAAAAAATTGTATGATAAACGTGAAAATATAAAAAAAAGAGATTTAGAACGATTGAATCGTCGGAGGTAGTATGGCGAAATCAAAGAAAATTAGAATAGGTAAAAAGAATAAAAAAATATTAATAATCGGTGGCATTATCCTATTAATTATAGTAGTTGCTGCCATCATTGTCAGTTTAGTATTATCAAATAATAATGATGTAGATAAAACTGGTGATAATAAAAAAGAACCAGATAAGGTTGAAGAAGTAAAAAAACTTCAAATAGTGGATGAAGATTCTACCAGTAGACCTTATGCTGTTATGATTAATAATATAAACGTTGCTCGCCCATACCAAAGTGGTTTGCAAGATGCTTATATTATTTATGAAATAATTGTTGAAGGTGGAATCACTCGTTATATGGCCCTGTTTTTAGACCAAGATACTGAAAGAATAGGTTCAATTCGTAGTGCTCGTCATTATTTTCTAGATTATGCTTTAGAAAATGATGCAATATATGTCCATCATGGACAAAGTCCACAAGCTAAAAGAGACTTTACAGCTTTAGATGTAGATCGTATTGAAGTATCTGAAAATAAAACTGGTTGGCGAGACACCAGTTTAAATGTATCAAGCGAACATCGCTTATTTACAAGCATTGAAAAATTAGAAAATGGTTTAGGAAGTAAAAGAACTGAAAGAAAAAATGATTTATTATTAAATTATAGTGTCGATGAAATCGATATGGCTAATCTCGATGGAGCAATACCTGCAGAGAATATTAGCATAAAATATTCTGGAACAACAACATCTAGTTATGAATATGATAGTGATGCTAAAGTTTATAAAAGATTTGTTAATGGTAAAAAACATACCGATTATGTTACTAAAGAACAATACACTTTTAAAAACATCATTACATATCAAGTTGATAACTATACCCTAAATGATGGCGAAAATAAAGGTAGACAAGAACTTGAAAACATTGGCAGTGGTACAGGCTACTTTATCAGCGGCGGATATGCTGTACCAATAACATGGGAAAAGAGCAGTCGTTCTTCACAAACTAAATACTATTATGAAAGTGGTGAAGAATTGATTGTCAACGATGGAAATACATTTATTCAAATACAACCTGAGGGGCAAAAACTAGAAATATCTTAATGAGGAGGCACATATGACTAAAATTTTAGATTTTTTAGCAGATTGGTACATACTATTTATTGTTATTACAATACTATTAATATTTGCTTTAATAGGATACTTTGTTGAAAGAAAACGCAGCAAACATTCTCCATTTAAAATAGCATCTGATAGAAACGAAATAGAACAAATGAGTATTGATAATTTAAAAAGTATGAGTAGTAATGTGTCTTTATCGGAAGCTTTAAATAAAAATGTAATTACTAATAATAATGCTCAAAATTTCAATAATCAAAGCCCTAATCCTCAAAATAACATTAATAATCAAAACAATATACAACAGTAATTAGTCCGTTTAGGACTTTTTATTTTCTTAAATATTTGATATAATGTATAAGCAGTATTATTCAAGGACGGTGTTTAAATGAATTTGTCGTTAGTATGGGATATATTCACTAAAATACTAGATATATGTTTTGTGTGGATAGCCTTTTACTATATTTTAAAAAATGTAAAAAATAACATTAAAATGGTGTTAATCGTTAAAGGTGTAATTTTAATTCTTTTAGTAAAGCTTTTAAGCGATTGGCTTAATTTATATACAGTCGGGGTCATCTTAGAATATGCTATTCAATGGGGACCACTAGCAATCATTGTAATTTTCCAACCAGAAATAAGAAGTGTTTTAGAATCGCTCGGTAGAACTCAACTTTTAGGACGTCATAAAATTCTTACAGTGGATGAACGTGAAAAAGTTGTTTATGAAATAATGCGAGCTGTTGAATACTTACGAAAAAATCGTATTGGAGCATTAATTGTCATTGAAAGAGAAATATCTTTGGAAGAATATATCAGAAATGCTACTAAAGTTTATGCTGATTTAAGTGATTCATTATTAGAAACAATTTTCTTCCCTAATTCTCCATTACATGATGGTGGTGTAATTATTCAAGGAGACAGAATCACTTGTGCTGGTGCTGTATTTAAAACCAGTATGAATCCCGATATTTCTAAAAGATTAGGTACTAGACATAGAGCTGGTTTGGGTATAGCTGAGGAAAGTGATGCTATTGCTTTAATTGTATCTGAAGAAACAGGTCGTTTAAGTATAGCAGTTGATAGTCACTTACATTATAATTTGGAACCAGATCAATTCCGAATGATGTTGATAGATGAACTAAAACCTAAGATGGAAGTCTTCTTTGAAGCAGATGAAAGCGATGGTGAAGAAGAATGATAACTAAGTTTTTCAAAAAAATCTATAACTTCATCGATAAATGTATAGTTGTTCCAATAAGTAGAGCGGTTTACTATTTATCCAAGAAGTTCAAAAAAAATCAAGGAAAACTTGATAAAATATTAAATAGACCACACTTTTTAATTTATTTGTCATTGATAATTGCAGTAGCTTTATTCTTACTCATTGATTCTAAAGTTATTTCTTTGGTAGAGACAGAAGCAGAAGTAATAGCAAATGTACCAGTAGTAGTTAAATATAATGAAGAAGCATATGTAGTTGAAGGAGTTCCTGAAACTGTCGATATAACTATTACAGGCCGTAAAAGTGATATATATTTGGCAAAACAACTAGGGGAGTATGAAGTAATATTAGATTTATCTGATTACACTCCAAGTGATACACCATATAAAGTATATTTTACTTATTCTAAATCAATAGATAGTTTAAGTTACCAATTATCTCCAGAATATGTTCAAGTAACAATTAAAAATAAAGAAAGTCAAGTTATGCCTATATCTTATGACTTATTAAATGTTGATGCTTTGGATAGTCGTCTTAGTGTTGAGTCAGTAAGTTTAGACAAGTCAGAAGTAGTTGTCAAAGGTGGTAGCGATGCATTAGCAGAAATTGCATCAGTTAAGGCATTAATTGACTTAGCACAACAAGACTTTACTGAAGCTGGAACTTATGATGTCGATAATATTGAGCTTGCAGCATATGATTCACATGGTAATAGATTAGATAATATTGAAATTGTACCAGAAACTATAAGTGCAACAGTTGTTCTCGAAAGTTATTCGCGAACTGTTCCGATTTCTGTTGAAACAACTGGTGAGTTAGTAACAGGTAAAGCTATTGCATCGATTTTAATAAATAATAATACGAATTATTCAATCACAATATATGGTGATAAAGAAGAAATAGATAATATCGATAGTGTACCAGTTACAATTAATGTTGATGGTCGAGGAAATGAATCTACCTGGACATATGATGTCAATATTAGAAAACCTAATGGTGTACGAGAAATGAGTGTTGAAACAGTTGAAATAACTGCAACGTTTGGAGAAGAACAACAAACAACAATCGATATAAGCAATGATATTAAAGAAATGAATTTAACTGATGGACTAAGAGTTAACATTTTAAATGGTGAAGAAATAACAGTTCAAGTTAAAGGGGTAGCATCAGTACTAGAAAATATCGAAAATGAAGCTATAAATGCTTACATTGACTTAAGTGGATACACTGCAGGTGACTATGAAGTAGAAGTTAAAATTGAAAATAACAATCCACTTCTAACATACGTTGTTTCAACAACAGTTCAGATTCGTATAACAGAAACTTAATAAAAAAATCGTTATCTAATAATAAGGTAACGATTTTTTTTATGAACTAATCTCTATCTTCAAGGTTCATAAATAAAATTCCAATGTTGATAAGTCCACTGATACCAACAAGAATATAAATAATTTTTTCAATTATTTCGACACTTCCAAATAATGTGGCTACTAAATTAAAATCGAATAACCCGATTAATCCCCAATTTATAGCTCCAATTATTGTAAAAACAAGTGCTATCTTTTGTAAAATTACCATCATCACACATCCTTTATTACTATTGTGGTAAATTTTTTAGATATTATACATGTATATTTTAAAATAATAAAAATATATTTAATTAGAAAAGGGGATTTGGTAATGAAAAAGTATTTTGCTTTATTTGCGGTTATGTTATTATTATTAACAGGTTGCGGCGAAAAAAATCTTGAAGATGTTGTCAGTGATTTTACTAAAAGTGTTGAAAATAGTAAATCATACAAACTAAATGGCACTATGGAAATAAGTAGTGGAGAAGAGATATTTACTTATAGTATCGACACTTACTTCTTAAAAGATGACTATTATAAGGTAGTTTTAGTTAATCAAACCAATAATCATGAACAAATAATATTAAAAAATCAAGATGGTTTATATGTCGTCACCCCAAGCCTAAATAAAAGCTTTAAATTTGATAGTGTATGGCCAGAAAATTCGTCACAGGCTTACCTTTTAGCTAATTTAGTCAGTGATATTAAAAACGATCCTGAAGCATCACTAGAAACTACTGATAATAATTATATTATTAAAAGTACTGTTAACTATCCAAATAATGAAGAATTGGAGTATCAAAAAATATATTTTGATAAGGACATGAACATAACAAAAGTTGAAGTTTACAATGGCGAAGATGTAGTTAAAATTAAAGTAACATTTAAATCAGTAGATTTAAAAGCTAAATTAAGTGAAGATGATTTTGTTTTGGATGATTTAATTGATACGGAAGATACTAACACTGATAAAAACAGTAATGAAAATAATAATCCAGATAGCAATCAAGAATGCACAGATGAAACTTGTAAAGAAGGAAATAATACTAGTTCCTGTGAAGGAGAAAATTGTGAAGAACAAACTAATGCAACATTGGATAGTATAATTTATCCGCTATACATTCCTTCTGATACATATTTGAGTAGTTCTGAAACAGTTTCAACCGAAACAGGAGAAAGAGTGATATTAACATTCAGTGGTGAAAAAAACTTTGTAATAGTAGAAGAAACAGCAAGTGTAAGTAATGAATTCGAAGTAATACCAGTATTTGGAGATCCACTTATGTTAAATGAAAGCCTTGGGGCATTAAGCTCTAATTCTATAAGTTGGCATGCTGATAACATTAGTTACTATTTGGTTAGTAGTGATTTAACCACAAATGAAATGGTTAGTGTTGCTAAATCATTAGGTAACTCGACAACTGTTATGTCAACGAAATAATGTTAAGTTAAAAACTCTCGTTATGAGAGTTTTTAAATGCTTTTTCTTATAGAAAGTTTTATTAATCAATAAAAAATAGTAAGGTAGTGACCATTGAAAATTGGTCTCTGGGGATTTGAGAGGACATAGTAAAGCCAAAATATCTTTAGGTGACTATAGTTACACTAGTTTGGCTTTTGTTGTAATATGCTTGAAATATTAAGTTGTTTTAGATATAATATCAAATAAGGAGGAAAATATGCCAAAAAATAAGAAAAAATTAAATGATAAAATTGTAAATTCAAAAAATAATAACAAAAAAAAGACGATTAAAGAAGAAAAATATATTAGTGAAGAATCTAAAGAAATGCGTAATTTTCTTATAATTTTGTTTAGTATAATAATAATTGTATTAATCGTTTATGGAGTATCTAAAATTTTTATTGATGATGAACCAACAGAAGACAGTGGCAGAACTGTTCAAACTGGCCAAATAGATTATGATAAAGTTAGCATCGGAACAATGTTAAATCGTAATTATTCAGAGTATTATGTTGCTATTTATGACGAAGAAGACACAAATGCTGTAGTATATTCATCAATTATTACTAAATATTTAGAAAACGAAGATGCTATCAAGGTTTTCTTTTGTGATTTAGGCAATAAGTTAAATAGCAAGTATTATGTTGGAAGCGATGGAGAAACCAATCCAAATGCTCAAAATATTTCCGAATTAGCACTAGGTGATTTAACTTTAATTAAAGTTGAAAATGGGGAAATAACCGATTACATTGAAGGCCTTGACGCATTTAGAGCAGAATTTTCCAAATAGAGAAGTTTTTAACTTTTCTTTTTTTTTCAAGCATGATAAAATTAAAAAGGTGATACAATGAAAAACAAAAAGGGATTTAATCTTTTAAGTGTGGTCATAATTATATGTGTTACTTCAATAATTTCTGGTATAACAACTGGTGTTATAGTAACAAATAGTTATAAAAGTTCAACTGGAATGACCTATAATGAATTATTAAACGATGAAAGTTTAAATGAGTTTTTAGAGGTTTATTCATCTGTTGTTAACAATTATTATGAAGATGTCAATACAACTGAAATGATTGATTCAGCTCTTAATGCAATGCTAGAATATTTAGGAGATTCTTATACTACATATTTGGATGATGACCAAGCTAAAGAGTTAGAAGAAAGTTTATCAGGTGTTTATAGAGGAATTGGAATCTCGTTTCAAATCGATAAAACTACAAATGCCCCTACAATAATTAGTGTAACTAAATCATCTCCAGCAGAAAGTGCAGGATTAATGGTAGGAGATATATTTATAAGCATTGATGGAGTTTTAGTAAATGATAAAACTAGCGAAGAAATAAAGAATATGATAATAAATAATTCTGATAATAAAGTATCGTTAGTAATTTTGAGAAATGGTACAGAAATGAGCTTTGAGGTTAATATTGAAAATGTTCAAGATGTAAACATCAGTTATGAACTAAAGGAAAATAATATTGGTTATTTAAAAATGGATAAATTTTCTAAAACATTGAGTAATCAAGTAGAAAATGCTTTAGCTGATTTAACAAGTCAAGGAATGCAAAAGTTGATAATTGATTTGAGAGGGAATACGGGGGGCTATTTAGAAAGCGCAGAGTCAACAGCAAACTTATTTTTAGAGAAAGGAAAATTAATATATTCTTTAAAAAATAAAACTGCTAAAGCAGATTATCATGATAAAACAACTGCTCATACTACATTTCCAATAGTTATATTATTAGATAATAATTCAGCATCAGCTGCGGAAGTTTTAGCAGCAGCTTTAAAAGATAGCTACGACTATGGGGTAACGTTTGTTGGAACTACTAGTTTTGGTAAAGGGGTTGTTCAACAAACTTACGATTTAAAAGATGGTAGTATGGCCAAATATACATCTGCTCAATGGTTACGTCCTAATGGTGATTGCATCGATGGCATAGGTCTAAAACCAGATTATGAAGTCGTTAAAGAAGACATTCGTGACGAAATGGGATATCCTATAGATAATCAATTACAAAGAGCAATAGAAATAATAAGTGCGTTGTAGAAATGCACTTTTTTTTGATATTTGCAGAATTTTATTGTATAATTTTTTCTAAGAGAGATGGACGAAATGAAAATAGGAGATAAGTATAAAATACATTGTTACAAACACAATGGTAAAATATATCAAGCAAGTGAAGAAGCTGTAATCTTAGATATCTTTGATGATTATATAGTTTGTGGTAATAATATGGTTACAGTTACCGAAACTGACGGTAGAAGTTATAAAACAAAAGAGCTCGCAATAATATTCTTTTATAAACATAATTGGTTTAATGTTATAGCTCAGTTAAAAAAATACGGTTTATTTTATTATTGTAATATTGCCACACCATATGTAATTGATGCAAATGTTATAAAATATATCGATTATGATTTAGACTTACGTGTATTTCCTGATGGTGGTTATAAAATATTAGATAATAATGAATACAATTTTCATAAAAAGTTAATGAATTATCCTTCAGAAATAGATGTTATAGTAAAAAAAGAATTAAATAAACTTATTGAAATGAAAAAAAATAACGAAGGGCCATTTAATAAAGAAGTAATAG
>DVHV01000012.1 GCA_018711775.1 Candidatus Onthocola stercoravium
TCCATAAGCAAGCCCAAGAATTACAAATAATACTGCAACTATGAAGACAAATCCTTGACTAAAGAATGAATCATAACTAAATAATTTATCGATATATAAAGTTTGACTATAATCGAGTAAATTACCTGAAAAAGGAAGACCTGGAATTATATTATAAATAAATATTAATAAATATATAAGCCCTGCTCCCAAAGAAAATACTAATCCTCGCATTTTCCTTTTAGTAAGTACCAACTCTTCTTCTACATCTTCTTCTGGAAATTCATACTTAGGTACTTTTTTAGCAATATATCCTTCACTAATATTAGTTATTATTACACTCATTACTATTATCAAAATAAACATAATTAATATATAACTAAATTGTCCTATAGTATAATCTCCATTAATTATATGTGCATTAGTAAGTGTCATAGTTATCAAACTAGAATCAACACTTGTTAAGAAAAAACTAATTCCACTTCCACATGTAAGGGCTGCAAAAGAAGTAATAATACCAATTATTGGACTTCTTTTTCCATATAGAAATAGTAATGCACTTAAAGGAACTAATACAACATATGATAAATCACCAACTATACTAGCAATTATACAAATAAGTACTAAAAAGAAAGTAACAGTTGTTTTCTTAGCCTTCTTAGTTAATAAAATAATAACAGATTTTAAAAATCCACTTTTAACCATTATCCCAATTCCAATCAAAATAATAATCAAATTGGATAATACAGCTAAATTAGCAAAATTAGCAACAGTTGATGTAAAAATATATTTAAGTCCACTCAAACTAAACAACGACTTAACAGCCTCTGTTGTTACCTCATAATCTCCAGTTATACTAGATACTTTACTATAAGTCGCTTGTACGTTAAAGAAACTTAAGATACCACTCAAGATGATTACTACAAAACAAAGTATAAGTAACATCATGACTGGATGTAAGCCAATTTTTTCTTTAACTCGAAGTTTTTTCATTTTTAATCACCTTTTTAAGTTTGCGCATGAACTCCAATCTATCCATCATTATTTCGCGACCACAATTGTTACATTTTATTTTTATATCTGCCCCATTTCTTGTAATCGTCCATAAATTGGTACCACACGCATGAGGCTTCTTCATAATAACCTCATCATTCAAATTGAATTCAATTGTATTATTCATTATTCATCCTCGATATCTATATGCATTTTAGCCAAAATATCTTCTAGTTCATTTACCCCATCAAAATATACTTCTATTTTATTCTTATGTACTCTTACTTTTGTATTTAAAGCATCCATTATTATATTTTCAAACATTCTATATTTAGTATCATAATTACTTTTGTTTTTACTCTTATTATTTACTTGTTTTTCTTCCTGACTCATCTTTTCTAAGTCATGAACACTTAAACTATCTGTAATTACCTTCTTAGCCAAATCAATTACTTTATCATCATCTTCAATTTTACTTAAAACTCTTGCATGAGACATTGATAAACTTCTCTTTTCAACTAACTTTTTAACTTCATCCGGTAATTTAAGTAACCCCAAAATATTGGTAACATAAGTCCTACTCTTACCAAATTTATTAGCAAACTCCTCTTGCGTATATCCTCTAAGTTTAATTATATTACTAATGGATGTTGCTTCATCAATTGGATTTAAATCTTCTCTTTGAATATTTTCAACTAAAGCAATTTCCATCATTTCCTGATCATCAAAATCTTTAATTATTGCTGGTATCTTTTTAAGTCCTGCAATCTTTGCAGCTTTAGTTCTTCTTTCGCCAGCAACAAGTTCATATCCTTTGATACTTTTCTTAACAATGATTGGTTGCACTACCCCATACTCTTTAATAGATTTTGCTAGTTCATTCAAAGATTCAATATCAAAAGTCTTCCGTGGTTGATACGGATTACTTCTAATGTCATCAATATTGATTTCAGTTACATTCTTTTCATTTTCTTCAACAATATCTTTTTCAAAATTATCAAAATCAATTACAGTATTTGAAAATAATTGTTCAAGTCCTTTCCCTAAAGCTTTTTTCTTAGTTTCCATCGCGACTTATCACTTCCTTTGCCAAGTTATGATATGCTTCAGTTGCTCTACTTGTAGGGTCATATTCATTAATTGGTTTACCATGACTTGGTGCTTCAACTAATCTTACAAGCCTTGGAATAATTGTATTAAATACTTTATCTTTAAAATATTTTCTGATTTCTTCAATTACTTCAAGCCCTATATTAGTTCTACCATCAAGCATAGTTAAAAGTACACCTTCAATTCTTAAATCCGGATTCATACTAGATTGAACCATAATTATTGAATTAAGTAATTGAGTAATTCCTTCAAGTGCAAAAAATTCACATTGTACTGGAATAATAACACTATCACTTGCAACTAATGCATTCATTGTTCCTAAACCTAATGATGGTTGACAATCAATTATTATATAATCATAATTATCTCTAATTTCATCTAATTTAAGTTTAAGTTGCATATTTTGTTGAAACTCTTTATCTTCAAGCATCATTTTAACAAATTCCACATCAACACCCGCAAGATTAATTGTTGCTGGTATAATACTTAAATTGTGAAACTTAGTCTTCTTAATAGCCTTCTTTACTTCACATTTACCCGTTATTAACTCATAAATATCATTCTTAAAATCATTAGAGTTTAACCCGAGTCCAGTAGTAGCATTACTTTGCGGATCCATATCAATAAGTAAAACTCTTTTACCCAATTGTCCTAATGCCGCAGATAAGTTTATACTAGTAGTTGTTTTACCAACTCCTCCCTTTTGATTAACAAGTGATATTATTTTTGCCATACTACACCTCTATAACTTTTGTACTCTTCTATTTTATCATACAATCATAATATTTTGAAATGTTTTTAATAATTATTTTCAAAATTCATAATTACTCAAATAAAAACTGATAAACTATCAACTTTTAACTTTGACATATTTATCAGTTTCTATATTAACATTTATATCTTGACAAGGTCCTCTCACCCCGCTTGCCTCGTACCGTAAAGGACGCGAAGACAAGCATATTGCATCTCCCTAAGCTATCCTGTAAGGGTCAGCGGACGAGCCGCTCCCCCCGCTCAAGACTACATCAGACTCGAGACTAAAGGATGGGCGCACGCCATCGTTGTTGTTCACGCCGTAGCCGTACACATCACCATAGTCAAGCACATGGAACGCACCGCTGGTACTGGCCGAATTGCGCGAAATTGTCCATTCATATGCTCCCATATACATCCAATTATTATTTCTATTTGTATCATTAGCATAATTATTTAATGTTGTGTTCCAGTTTTCTGGGCTAGCTGCATATCCATATTCACTTACATACATTAATCCTATTTTTGCATTATATATTGTACTACTTGAACTACTTCCTAATTCCGTCGTATAGTATTGTTTTACTGTGTTAGTAGTACTCGATGACGTTCTTCCCACTTTCCAGCTTGTCGTTGCTATCTTACTTGTCCACTCACTTCCCAGAGTATTCAAATATGTTCCATTTAATATGTCTGTATTTAATGTACTGCTACTCCATGTATTATTATCGTTTGAGATTGACCCGCTCCAATAATTATATCCTATCCTTGCGTTTTTTATCAATTTTACTTGATTTCCAAACACCCCTATTATTCGGTATAAATTATCTGCTGGGCATGTTCCTTCATCTGACCCAAAGCACACATAATTATTTGGATCTGCTACGCTAAATCTATATGAATTATCTCCTGCTTCTTTATTAGCATTCATATAACTTCCTACCCCATCATGATAATAAAGTCCATTGGCTCCATCTTCTGTATATATATCATTAATAATATAATCTGAAAATATCGGTGCGTACACATCAAAATAAACATAGCACGTATAATACCGAGTAGTAAATGAAGGAAGTGGAA
>DVHV01000106.1 GCA_018711775.1 Candidatus Onthocola stercoravium
TAAGTTCAAACTATAAAAGTTCGAACAGATTTCCCAATGGAGCAGGTGATGAGAATCGAACTCACGTCAGGAGCTTGGAAGGCTCTTATTCTACCATTAAACTACACCTGCGTTTTTCTTTACGTGATTGATTATATCACATAAAGAATATATATTTCAAGTGTTTTTGCTAATTTTTTTCGTGTTCTGCTTTCCAATTTTCGACTTCTTCTGCATCATCTAGATGTATTTTGGTGTGACCAATTATTTGATAGTCTTCATGTCCTTTACCAAGAATTAATAGAATATCTTCTGGTTCAAGCATTTCGATACCTTTTTTTATAGCAGCGCGACGGTCAAGTTCAACTTCATAATTGTTTGATGTAACTCCCTTTAAAATGTCATTCATTATTTTATTTGGATCTTCGGTTCTAGGGTTGTCACTGGTAAAAATTACGAAATCGCTTAGTTCAGTTGCAATTTTTCCCATAATTGGACGCTTTATTGGGTCACGGTCTCCTCCGCAACCAACAATTGTTATAATGTGATTAGTTTTTAGCTCATTATAAGTATTAATTACTTTTTCTACAGCATCTGGAGTATGAGCATAGTCGATTACCGCATATCCATTATTAACTTTATGTGTTTCGCATCTTCCTTTTGGAGCATGTAGTTTGTGTGTTTCTTTAATGATAGAAGTAATATCGTATCCTAGTGAGTGAATTATAGCAAGTGATGTAATGTAATTGTAAACATTGAATTTACTTGTCAAGTTAGTTGTAACTTTGAAATTCTCATTTTTATAAACAAACTCTATGTTTGTTTGAGAGGGAGTTATATTAGTATTTTTAATATAATAATCATAACTTGCATTAAAACCTAAACGAATTCCTTTGTGGAATTTATCTATAAATTTTTGACTGACTTCGTCATCTCCATTAACGATAAGTTCACCATTTGGAAGTAGATAATCAATTATTTTTAATTTAGTATTTAGATAATTTTCCATTGTTTTATGATAATCTAAGTGATCTTCAGTAAGGTTGGTGAATGCTACAATATTTAGTTTTAATCCATATATTCTTTCGAATGATAAGGCATGAGAACTTATTTCCATGACAACTGTTTGACAATTCTTTTTTAATAAATTAAGTAAAATTGTGTATAGCTCCAAAATATTTGGAGTTGTATTGTCAGTTTCTAATTCTTCGTCTTGATATTTAATTCCTATGGTTCCTATGTATGCACAGTTTTCTTTTAATGAATTTAATAATTGATAAGTAAGGAAGGCTGTTGTAGTTTTTCCATTGGTTCCTGTTATTCCAATTATTTTTAATTTGCTAATTTCATCAGCGTATTTTTCCTTTAGAACGTGTTTTAAATATTCTTCTGTTGATGGTACTACTTCAACGGGTACATTACAATTTATTTCTTTTTCAGCAATAATTTTAATTGCTCCATTTTTAATAGCATCTTCTATAAAATCGTGACCATCAACTGTATGGCCTTTTATAGCTACAAATATTTGTCCTGGTTTAACATTACGAGAATTTGTTTCATATAACATAATAAAAACCTCCTTTGATATAAGTTTATTATAACATGAGATATAACTTTACAATAGTTTTTCTTTTTGTCACGTGTTATAATTGTAAATATGGAGGTTGTAATGAAAAAAATTATATTGACAGGAGACCGTCCTACTGGTAGGTTGCATTTGGGACATTATGTTGGTTCATTAAAAACACGAGTAGATTTACAAAATAGTGGGGAATTTGACAAAATATATATAATGATTGCAGATGCACAAGCCCTTACTGATAATTTTGATAATCCAAGTAAGGTTAGAGATAATGTTATTGAAGTGGCATTAGATTATTTAGCAGTGGGAATTGATCCTTTAAAAACAACAATTTTTATTCAATCAGAAGTTAGTGAATTAACTGAATTAACATTTTATTATATGAATTTAGTAACTTTGAGTCGTTTGCAAAGAAATCCAACAGTGAAAAATGAAATTGGGCTTCGGGGTTTTAATAAAAGTATTCCAGTAGGATTTATGAATTATCCTATTAGTCAAGCGGCAGATATTACGGCATTTGATGCAACTTGTGTGCCAGTTGGTATTGATCAATTGCCGATGATTGAACAAACTAGAGAGATAGTTCATAGTTTTAATAATATTTATGGTAATACTTTGGTTATGCCTGAGGCAAAAATACCAGATAGTGAACTTGAACAAAGATTACCGGGGACTGATGGCAAGGCTAAAATGAGTAAATCTTTAGGAAATTGTATTTATTTGGCGGATGATGAAGCAACAATAAAGAAAAAAGTTATGAGTATGTATACGGACCCTAATCATATTAGAGTGGATGACCCAGGACAAGTTGAAGGAAATGTTGTGTTTACATATTTAGATGTTTTTGCTAAAGATGAAGATTTTGTTAAATTCTTACCAGAATACAAAAATTTAGATGAACTTAAAGATCGTTATCGTCGTGGTGGTTTAGGAGATATGGTTATTAAGAAATTTTTAAATAACATTTTACAGGAACTATTAAGACCAATTAGGGAAAGAAGAGAAACATTAAGTCAAAATATTGAATATGTTTATCGTGTTTTAGAAAATGGAACTAATGATGCTAGAAAGCATGCAAAAGGAACCTTAAAACGAGTTAAACAGTCAATGAAAATAGATTATTTTGAAACTGATGAGTTTTTGAAAGAAATAATTGATAAATATCAAGAAAAATGATAATATTTTATTATAGAAAAGGGTGAAGTTAGATGGCTAGTTTTGATGTGCATTTTGCTCCGGATTTGTCAAAATCATTGGCTAATGAAAGAGCTATATTTCAAGGACAAAATTATCGAATTACAGTTTTGACTGAAAGATTAGTACGACTTGAATATAGTATAGATGGTCATTTTTCTGATGATTTAACAATGCTTGTAAAAAATAGAAAGTTTAGTGTACCTCAATTTAAGATTGAACAAGATCAAAATTATTTAGTAATTACAACTAAATATTTTATGTTGCAATATTTAAAAAATAAACCTTTTTTAGGCCCTAAGTTTGCTCCAGATTCAAATTTAAAAGTTGAACTTATTAATACTGATAAAGTTTGGTTTTATGGTCAGGTTGAAGCTCGAAATTTTAAAGGTGGAGCTATTAGCTTAGATGATTTTAAAGGAAAAGTGAAACTTGATAAAGGTTTATATTCTACTGATGGTTTTGTAGTATTAGATGATTCAGGAAATTATGAGATAGATGGAAGTGGTTTTTTAGTAAAACCAGATGTTAATAAAGTTGATTTATATCTTTTTATGTATAAAAGAGATTTTGGAATGTGTCTTAGAGATTATTTTACTTTGACAGGATATCCACCTCTTATTCCTAAGTATGCTCTTGGTATATGGTGGAATAAAGAAAGAATATATAGTTTTGATAATACAAAATCTTTGATTAAAACTTTTAATAGATATCAAATTCCTTTGTCTGTACTTTTATTAAGTGAGTTTTGGCACATTAAAGATGCTAATGATTATAATTTATATAGAACTGGCTTTTCTTTTAATCGCGATTTATTTCCAAATCCAAGTGAGTTTATTAAATATATGCATGAAAGAGGAATTAGGGTTGGATTAAATATTGATCCGAGTGAAGGGGTTAGAAAAGAAGAAGATCGTTATTTGAACTTTGCTGAAGAATTAAATGTGGCTGGGGGAATAACTATACCTTTTAATGTTTTAGATAAAAACTTTATGGCAAGTTTTGTTAAGCATTTAATTGATCCACTTTTAGATATTGGAGTTGATGTTTATTGGCTGGATTATAAAAAAGATTTAAGTACTATTCAAGCTTTACAATATTATTATAATAAAGATTTTGAACGAATTAAAATATCTAGACCACTAGTGTTAACGCGGAGTCCCTTGGTTGCTCCACATCGAGCAGGAATACTTTATTCTGGAGAAACTATTGTTAGTTGGGATACTTTAAAATATTTGCCATTTTATAATTCAATGGCCGCTAATAAAGGGGTTTCTTGGTGGAGTCATGACGTCGGTGGTTATAAAGATGGTATTGAGGATAGTGAACTTTATTTACGATATGTTCAATTTTCCACTTTTAGTCCAATATTTAGATTTAGTGCTAAAAGAGGAGTTTATTATAAGCGTGAACCTTGGGTTTGGGATGTTAAAACATTTACTATAGCTCGAGAATATTGTTGGCTTCGTCAAAGACTTATTCCGTATTTATATACGGCTGCTTATGAATATCATAAAACTGGTAAACCTTTAATTCAACCTATTTATTATACTTATCCAGAAATATATGATGAGCCAACTTATCGTAATGAGTATTATTTTGGTAAAGAACTATTTGTTGCTCCAATTACTAAACCTAAAGATGTAACAATGAATAGATCGATTGAACGAGTTTTTTTACCAAAAGGAATTTGGTATGATTTTAAAACAGGTAAAAAATTTGTTGGTAATAAAAGATATGTAGTTTTTTATAAAGAAGAAGAATATCCGGTTTTTGCTAGGGCTGGAGCAATAATTCCTCTTGCTAATCTGGAAAAAAATATTAATGATTTAACTCCACCGAAGAGTATTGAAATTAATGTTTTTCCAGGTCAAAGTAATGAATTTAAATTATATGAAGATGATGGTATTACTAAATTGCATGAAGAAGGTTATTATATTGTAACTTCAATAGACTATAATTATTTACAAAATAACTATACGTTGATTATTCATCCTGTCGATGGTAAAACAGAAATTATACCAAGGCTTAGAAATTATAAAATACGATTTAGAAATACAAGAACTGCTGATAGTGTTGATATTTACTTAAATGGAGATAAAGCTAACTTAGAATATGAATGTTATGAAGATGAAAATGATTTTGTAGTAGATATTAAAGATGTAGATACTACTAAACAATTAACTATAAATTGTAAAGGAAATGATATTGAAATTAATGCAGTTAGAATTATTAATGAAGATATAAATTCTATTATTAGTGATTTAAAAATAACGACAAAATTGAAAGAAGAAATTGCAGATATTATTTTTAGTGATTTAGATATAAAAGCTAAAAGAATTAAAATTAAAAAATTGCGTGGATTGGATGGAAGATTTACGAGAATGTTTATAAAACTACTTGAATATATAGCTGAAATCTAATATAATATTTTACAAGCAGAAGAAAAAAGAGTAGTAGATTATGGATTTTTAATAGAGAATTAGTGGTTGGTGGAAACTAATAAGATGAAGTAATTGAACTTGCTTTTAGATGTGGTGGGGTAATTTCCTTATCAATTATTAAGAAGCAATTAAGGTGGTACCACGGGTTTTACTCGTCCTTTGGGATCATCTTTTTTTATCTTATAGGAACTTGCTTTAATTAATAAAAAGCAATTGACATACATACATTTGTTTGATATAATTAGTTTATTAACTAAAGGGGGTGAAGAAAATATAGTTGAGATACTTAGTTGCTTAAGTAATAATTATTAATTAGATAAAAAATTTATAAACAATGGAACAAAAATAGTAGGGTGGCGACCATCCGAAGTTGGTCTATGGA
>DVHV01000107.1 GCA_018711775.1 Candidatus Onthocola stercoravium
GCTTAGGTTATACTTATGATAAGGATTCTGAGACCTATACTAAAATTGATGATAATAAAACAATTAATTTTATTATAAATATGGATTTATTAATAAGTAAAGAAATAGAAAATGGGATAGAATATAGTACATATTATTATATAGCAAAAGACAGGATTCTTTTTTATGGATATTTAAAAGATAATTTAAATGAACCATTAGTAAATTTTAAGTATTTTGTAAACCAAAAAGAATTAAAATGCAAATTAGGAAATTGCGAAAATTATCAATCGGAAATCGATTATATTCTAGCTGAATATCAGACAATTTCTTCAATTCTCTAATCGTGGAGTTCCAACTCTCACGATTTTCTATTGCCAAAATAAATCAACATTTGCTATGCTGAAGGTGGATAGGAAAGGAGGTATTGCAGTAGTAGTATTGAAGTATATGAAAGTTTTATCAGCTTTCATAATTATTGTAGCTTTGTGCTTTGTTAATAATGTTAAAGCAGAAATAAGTGAAGATGAATATGCTGAATTAAGAGAAATATTTTCTGAAGCAAGATTATCAATTATGAGTGATGCAGAAAAGGAAGAATTAGTAAATGGCAATTTAACAATCGATGAAAAAATTTATCAAATTACCAAAACAGTTAATGATACATATACATATTCTGAAATAGATTCAGATTTATATGAAACACTAATGGATAATTACAACAACGGAATTACAACAATGGATGCATACCATGAAACGTCATATAAAAGAATCCAAATTATTGATAACCATCTTGGTGGAAATTCTCATAGAATGATGGTTTACACTCAATGGCTTGTTACCCCAGCAACTAAATCTTATGATGTTACAGCGATGCGTATTGATGGTGGTACAGTTGTAGATGGTACTCAAGATGGAACTCAAGTTTTCTGGAAAAATGGTGAATATGACTATGTTGATTATTCTTGGAACGGAACCAACATTAGAAAATCAGACAACGGATTTGGCATATCAATGAATCTTGTTGATGGAGCCTCTTATTTTGAAACGGATATCAGTGCCAATGTAATTTCAACTTCTCAAAACTCCGTAGCATACGGGACTTACCAACACGCGGTTACTGATGTATCGTTGTCACAATCACAAAGCTATACAATTAGTCATAATGGTCTAGGAGATGTGCTAAATTTTGCAACAAGTGTTCATAACTATTATGATGCAATGGCTGGTGTATCAATTTCGCTAGCACAATAGTAGTTTATCTATTGCTACTAGCTATATAAGGTAACCATATAATAAAAGGAAGGAGTGGGTATCCATGAAAGGAAAAGAAGAATTATTTAACGAAGAAGAAATAAAACCAATTTATTTTTATCTTGTTCCTCGTTAAAAAAAATTATGAATTAGTCATAATGTTCATATTTAACACATACCATTAAGTAGATTAACGAAAGATGGGTGGGTTATGGAAAAAGAAAAAATTATATCTTCTATAGCAAAGCGTGGTAATGGGGAAATATATTTAGGAGTAGTCGGGGCAGTTAGGACCGGGAAATCGACATTTATCAAACGTTTCATCGAAAATTTAGTTGTTCCAAATATAACAGATGAATATGAGAAGAAACATTGTTTAGATGAGATTCCCCAAAGTGCACAGGGTAAAACTATCATGACTACTGAGCCTAAATTTGTTCCTAGTAATGGCGCAACTATTAAAGTTGGTGAATTTGAAACAAGCATCAAATTAGTAGATTGTGTCGGCTATGTAATACCAGATGCCAACGGTTTTGTCGATGAAGAAGGCAATCCACGGATGGTAAAAAGTCCGTGGTTCGAAGATGCGATTCCTTTTGTGGAAGCAGCAGAAATAGGAACTGAAAAGGTTATAAAAGACCATGCAACAATAGGTATTGTTGTAACAACAGATGGATCATTTGGAGAAATTACCCGCAACTCATATGTTGAAGCGGAAGAAAAGGTTGTTACTGAGTTAAAGAATATTGGTAAACCATTTATTATAATTTTAAATAGTGTCCATCCAACAAATACCGAAACACAAGCACTAGCAAGAACTCTAAGTGACACTTATGAAGTTCCTGTAATTCCTATAAGTGCTGAACTAATGAATGAAGTAGAAATAATGGAGATATTAAAAACAGCTCTTTATGAATTTCCAGTATTAGATATTAAAGTATCTATTCCGGAATGGGTGCATGTTTTACCAAACAATCACGAAATAAAAGCGCATTATTTAGAAAAAATTAAAGAAAGTGTCATATCTGTTGAAAAAGTTAAAGATATCGACGACATTTTGAACCACTTTAATGATTCAGAATATATTTCCAATTCCTATATAAGTGAATTAGATGCCGCAACTGGGACTGTTACAATTAATTTGGAAAGCACTAATGAATTATATCAGGAAACATTAAAATCAATTATGGGCGATACGGTTACCACAAAAGCAGGATTACTTAAAATCTTTGCTTCATATAGCGAAACAAAAGAAGAAATGGAATCTCTTCGCGGCGCAGTTAAGATGGCTAAAAGTACTGGATATGGTATTGTTTATCCAACACTTAAAGAGTTAAAATTAGAAACACCAGAACTAGTTAAGCAAGGCAGTCGCTATGGCGTCAAATTAAAAGCAATTGCTTCTAGTATCCATATGATTAAAGTTGATGTCGAATCGACATTTGAACCAATAATTGGAAGCGAGATTCAGTCTAAAGAATTAATTAATCATTTGATGCGAGATTATGAAACAGATGCATCGAGCATTTGGAAGAGTGAAATTTTTGGACGTAGTTTAGAAACTATTGTTCAAGAAGGAATTCAAGCCAAATTAAGTATGATGCCAGATAATACAAGATACAAGTTGAAAGAAACTGTAACAAAAATTGTCAATAAAGGCTCAAATACTTTAATAGCTATTGTCATATGATAATAGCTTTTTTTCTTTAGTATGTCGAATATGTCAAGAAAAAGTAAAAAAAATCAATTAAATGAAGAAAAACTTATAAAAAAAACCTATAAATTATGAAAATTTGTTGATTTTAGGTGCTTTTTTTGATAATCTTATTATGTAAGGATAATATCTTTACAAAAACTTAGAATGTATGGGAGGTAAAAACATGTCTAAAGTAGAATTAGTAGAATTAATTGCAAAGGAAGCAGGATTAACAAAAGCTGATGCAGCTCGTGCATTAGATGCTACACTTGCTGGAATTACTGCAGGACTTAAAAAGGAAGGAAAAGTTTCTCTAGTTGGATTTGGAACATTCTCAGCTAAGAAAAGAGCAGCTCGTGAAGGTATCAATCCATTAACAAAAGAAGCTATTAAAATTCCTGCTAAGACAGTTGCTTCATTTAAAGCTGGAAGCAAATTAAAAGACGCTTTAAA
>DVHV01000108.1 GCA_018711775.1 Candidatus Onthocola stercoravium
ATGTCTTTTGATTTGCTTAGTATTCATATTTTAGAAGAATTGATAAGTAATAAAGTAGAAAATACTTATCTTATAAAGTTAGATGAAGTATTAAATAAGAAACCAAATTTATTAAAAGTATTCGATAGTAAATATTTTAAAAAATATATTAAAATACTGGTTTCGTTAGATAGAGAAGTGGAATTTAATGATGCAATCAATACTATGAGTAAAATGGGATTTAGTATTATATATGAGTATGATAGTAATGATAATGTAAATGAAAATAAGTTTACTTATGATATGGAAGTTATAGTTCCAGATGAATTTTTAAATAATAATGCCGAAAATAAATATACATGGGATAAAAATGGTGTAAAGTTTGTAAGTAAGAATAAGGAGGATTAATTATGAGTGTGTATGGAGAATTTTTTACAAAATTTATGGAGCCTTTCTTTGAAGGGTTATTAGAAATAGTTAAGGGAATAGGTCGTGGTTTAGGCCAAATGTTTAATGTCGTTAACTATGTAACTGTTGTTAATGACTACAAAAGTGATTTAACTGGTGTTGGTACGGTTATCATGATTTTATCAATTATTTTATTGTTGGCATTATTTGCAGTAATAATATTTTTGATTTATCGGGCAGTTAGAACATATGTAAGATATCGTCGAAATGTTAAGAAAGAAGATAGATTAATTGAAGAAATTGAAGTATTAAATAATGAAATTTTAAAATTAAAAAGACAAAATGCTAAGATTGCTGAACTTACTAATGAAAATGGTGAAATTGAATATGATGAAGAAGGCAATGTTAAAAATGAATTGAAAGAAGGCGAAAGTAGATTCTTTAAACTTAGCAGTGTTGATGCTAAATTCAAAGAATATACTCCGGAAGAAATTCATAACAATTTTACATTACAAGAATTATGTGATTTGTTTAGAAATTTCTCAGCTTCTAAATTAGGATTATATTATGATATTAATTTGATTAGATTATTTATTGCTTCATTTGCTTCAAATAAACTTATAATTCTAGAAGGTATTTCTGGTACTGGTAAAACTTCTCTTGCTTATGCTTTCGGGGAATTTACTAAAAATGAAACAACTGTAGCAAGTGTACAACCATCATGGAGAGACTCAACTGAAATATTTGGATATTTCAACGAATTTACAAAGAAATTTAATGAAACAGAAATATTAGAAAAAATGTATGAAGCGCAATACACTGATGAAGTTTATATTACTCTTCTTGATGAAATGAATATTTCGCGTGTTGAATACTATTTTGCAGAAATGTTATCTATTCTAGAACTTCCTAATAAGAAAGACTGGGTAGTAGAATTAGTTCCAAATGTATGGCCTGGAGATCCTGAAAAATTGGATGAAGGAAAATTAAAAATTCCTGAAAATATGTGGTATGTTGGTACTATTAATAACGATGACTCAACATTTATGATTACTGATAAGGTTTACGATAGAGCAATGCCTATTGCAATTGATGATAAATGTGAAGCATTTGGGGCACCTGATACTGATGCGGTACAAATCAGTTATAAATATTTTGAAGGATTATTTGATAGAGCTGAAAAGGAACATCCAGTTACTGATGAAACTCTTGAAAAAGTTGCTCAACTTGACCGTTATGTAATTGACCATTTCCGTCTTGCTTTTGGTAATCGTATTGTTAAACAATTAAGAGAATTTGTACCATCATTTGTTGCTTGTGGTGGTGATGAAGTAGCAGGTATCGATTATCTAATTGCTCATAAGATTTTAAGAAAATTTGAACAATTAAATTTAGCATATATTAAAGACGAAATTGATGGATTAATTAATTATTTAGAAAAATTATTTGGAACTGGTAAAACTCCAGAATGTAAAGCATATTTACTTAGATTAAAGAAGACAATATAGGTGAGGCATGAATATAGTTGATTACATAAATAATTTAAATAAAGAAAAAGTCGAAAAGTTTATTGAGTCTACTAGTTCAGATATAATTATCAAAAGTGATATTGAAAAAAAAGTAAGTGATACATCTTGGATCGATATGGTCGAAGAATGTATCCCTTATCTTGATAATATTATTAGAAATCCTCGTAGATTTATTGTTCAAGAAGAAAATATTGTACCAATTGAAAAGGCTAAAGTAGTAACCGAAGAATCAATTAGACATTTGGCACAAAATACTAATTTAATTCAAGAGGTTCATGACGATGGCACAGTTATTCCCCTTAAACTTTTAAACGTTTATCGGGAAGAAACAATCGATCTTTATGAAAATAGATTTATCAAGTCTTTAGTTGATAATCTATATACATTTGTGCAAAATAAACTTAATGAATCAGATCAAAGATCTTATGCCAAGGTACATAATATAGTAACTTATCAAGGAGAAAAAAAAGATAAAAGTGCATCATATAAAATTAATTTAACTCTTGAAAGCAATTTTGATGACGAAGTTGATGCTTCTAAAGATGGACATACTTTGGAAGAACGTATCGAGCATATTAGAGATGTCATCGGAGCTTTTAGATCATCAACATTTATTAAAGGGTTAAAGGAAAGTAGTCCGGTACGTAGTCCAATTAGAAAGACAAATGTAATACTTAAAGAACCAAACTTTATGAAGGCTCTCGAATTGTGGGAATATTTAGAAAAAAATAATATTAAACCGATGACTTCAATGGTTAATGAGACGAAAGAAAGTAAAGATGCTAATATAAAAGAAAAATATGATTTAGGTTTCTTTATTGATGCTGATGCGTTAAGAGAAACTAAGAGTGAAGCACCAGTATATAATGAAGCAATTATTAGTAAACTTATCAATGATTTTGTTTATTCGGGAGATGTAACTGAAGCTGATTTTAAGAAAATATTGAATAAAGAATTCAAAGAAGCAAGTAAGAGAAAACTTAAGGAAGAAGCAAATGTTAAGAAATGTTTCAAAGACTTCTTTGATGAATTTGATAAGAAATCCAAAAAAGCATTTAGCTTATTAAAATAGTGAGGGATGAATTTTATGGCAAAGAAAAA
>DVHV01000109.1 GCA_018711775.1 Candidatus Onthocola stercoravium
TATCATTTATTACATATATAAATGATGAAGCAAAACAAAAAGCAAAAAATCCACCGATACAAGCCAATGTATTTTGATAATTTATTAATCCTGAACATATAAGTGGAATAAATATCAGAATATTTTTAACCCAATGTTTAATTCGTATTAATTTTAAATATTTCATTATAACTCCTTTTTTTTAAATCTATTTTTTATATTTTTCATTTCATTTTTTAACAATGTAAATAAAGTAATATTATTTATATTATTTTCATATCCACTAATTTTTGCATTTAAATTAGAAATATCATCATTTAAGGATTTAATCTTACTTTCTATTAAATCCATATTTCTTTTATTATTTAGAATATTTATATTATCAAAACTATTCATAATAATTTTTAATTATGGATTCATTGTATACGAACCAATATACTTTTTTAATATAACAAAAACATTATAAGAATTGTAAAACATTTCGTCTTGTTTAACATTTGTCATTTCATTAAAACATTTATTTAAAACTTCCGAATATTTAAATTTAATATTCTGTAATATATCTAGATACACTGCAAAGTTCTTTGTTCCAAAAAAATCAATGGCCTCATCTCTCAGTTGATATTTTTTAGTATTGGCATAAGCGGATTTTATTTCTTTTTGTAATTTTACAACTGGAATGTCCTCAAAACCCTCTGGTATAAAATTTATCTTTTTTAAAATATCAAATTTATTATCATCGATTACACCAACAATTTTATTATAACCAATTAAGATAGTTGGATAGTTCATTGTTAACGACTCTATAGCCACACGCCCCTGACCAATTACTCCATTATATGAACCATTTAAAGTTTTACTTAAATCATTAGTATATCCCTTGAAAAAGACTTTATTCTTCAAATGTTTTTTATTAACAAATACTTTTAATTCTTTTTCCATATTTCCTTGCCCATATATATGAATTTCTTTTATATCTAAACTTGGAAGCATTAACAAAAATTTTTTTATTTCATCTATTTTATCATCATCCAATCTAGAAACCAAAGCCCACGTTTTATTTAACTTTATTTCATGTTTGGGAAACTGCTTTTCATCAACAATATTTGGTAAAAAAGATGAGTTTTTATTAGGATTATCTAACCATTCTTTATACAATTCACTTACACAAAATATTTTGCTTATATATTCCTTTATTGCAAACGTATATAAAAGTGTATCATTTATGCCATTATAATATGTTATTGATCCCCTACCATGGCAAGTAAAAACAATTTTTTTCTTAGAAATATTAGCCGCAAAAATAGCAGGAAATAAACAGTAAAAAGGATGAACATGAATTATATCTATTTTTTCATTAATAATTATATCTACAATTTTTTTGACATCTTCACAAAAATCACTAATTGTAGCATTATAACTAAAATGAAATTGATTACAGTATATTTTTGCATCTTTTAAATATCCATTATCCACATATTTATTAAAAATGAATACAAATTTGTTATTTCCTTTTAAATTTTCATAATATGTATTTAAATGAGTTTCTAATCCACCAACAATAAATTGATCAGTTATTACTAAAATATTCATAAAATCCATCCTTTTCGTTCTATTATTATCATTTATAAGACAAATTAATTTATATACGTTTTTATATTTATTTATTATTAAATTTCTCTATTATAGCATCAACAATTCTTTCACTGGCATGACCATCGCCATAGGGATTTGAAGCATGACTCATTTTTTCATATTCACTTTTATCAGTTAACAACTTTTTAGTTTCTTCATATATTACTTTTTCATCTGTTCCAACTAATTTTAATGTACCAGCAGCTATACCTTCCGGTCTTTCAGTAGTATCTCTTAGTACCAATACTGGTTTTCCTAAAGATGGTGCTTCTTCTTGAATTCCTCCGCTATCAGTCAAGATTATATAAGATTTATTTTGAAAATTATGAAAATCAAATACTTCAAGAGGTTCGATTAACTTAACTTTATCACAACCATCAAATACTTCATTTGCGACTTCTCTAACACGCGGATTCATATGTATTGGATAAATAACTTTTACATCTGGAAATTCATCGACAATTCTTCTAATTGCTTTAAAGATATGGCGCATTGGATCTCCGAGATTTTCTCTCCTGTGTGCCGTAAGTAAAATCATTTTTTCACTAGGTTTTATCCATTCTAGTTCTGGATGCGTATAATCTTCATCAACAGTTGTACTCATTGCATCAATAGCAGTATTTCCCGTAACATATATTTTAGATTCATCGATATTTTCTTTAAGCAAATTTTCCATACTTAAATCAGTTGGAGCAAAATACATGTCAGTCATACAATCAACCATTTGACGGTTCATTTCTTCAGGAAAGGGTGAATACTTATCGTAAGTTCTAAGACCTGCTTCAACATGGCCAATTGCAATTTGATTATAAAACGCTGCAAGAGCGCCTGCAAAAGTTGTCGTAGTATCACCGTGAACTAAAACAATATCGGGTTTAACTTCCTTAATTACAGCTTCAAGGCCATTTAGAGCTCTAGTTGTAACATCACCAAGTGTTTGACCTTTCTTCATAATATTTAAATCATAATCTGGCGTTATCCTAAATGTATCTAAAACTTGATCAAGCATTTCACGATGTTGGGCAGTAACACAAACAATACTTTCTATTTCCTCTCTATTTTCGAGTTCTTTTACTAATGGAGCCATTTTTATTGCTTCCGGTCTGGTTCCAAATATGCTCATTACTTTAATCATTTTTTCCTCCTAATTATTTTATTTGTTTTTTCTTGCATTAAGATAAAATTATAAGAATCTTTGCACATTTTTTCTATACCAAGTTGCGCTTTCCAATGTAGTTCTTTTTCGGCTTTTGTAGGGTCAGCATAACATTCTGCGACATCTCCTGCTCTTCTTCCAACAATTTCAAATGGAATTTTTATGTTATTTACTTTTTCAAATGTTTTAACTAAATCTAAAACACTATATCCTTTGCCCGTACCCAAATTATAAATAAACAATCCGTTTTCATTATTCTCTAAGGCTTTCACATGCCCCTTTGCTAAATCTACAACGTGAATATAATCTCTTACACCTGTGCCGTCATGAGTAGGATAATCATTACCAAATACACTTAAATGATCAAGTTTTCCAATCGCCACTCTTACAATATAGGGCATTAAATTATTTGGTATATCTTTTGGATCTTCACCAAGCAATCCAGATTTTTCGGCTCCAATTGGATTAAAGTATCTAAGCAATGTTACTTTCCATTCGCTATCGGCTTTATATATATCAGATAATAACCATTCATTTACTAATTTTGTGGTTCCATAAGGATTGGTGGTTGATAAAGGAAAGTCTTCTTTTATCGGTAAAGTTTTAGGTGTTCCATAAACTGTAGCACTTGATGAAAATACAATATTTTTACAGTTAT
>DVHV01000013.1 GCA_018711775.1 Candidatus Onthocola stercoravium
CGTATGTACGTCAAGCAAATTTTTCGAAAAAGTATGACTTTCCTATTAGATAAAAAAATTGATAGTTGATTACTACCAATTTTAAGTTTCTTTTTGTCACTTTTGAGTTTATTTATTATTTGCCTAATTTTTTTCCTTGAATATGATAAGCAATAAGTAATTGTAACCTATATGGAGCAAATCTGCTTGCAAAAAGTGTTAATTTCATTTTAAATGTTGGAACTATTAGCATCTTACGAGCAAACATCTTATCAATTGCATATTTAGCAACATATGCAGGATCAGCTTCTCTAATAGAAAATTCGCCATGGGCTACTTTATTAAAGTTAGTATTTACTGGTCCCGGACAAAGAGCTGAAATAGATACATTACTTCCCGCTTGACGTAATTCTTCATTAATGGCCATTGTGAGTTTAGTAATGTAATTTTTGGTGGCATAATATGTACTTAATCTAGGTCCTGCCATAAAACCTGCGCTAGAACAAACATTTAATATATAACCAGAATCTTTTTTGATAAAATCACGCAAAAACAACTTAGTCAATATATGATATGCTTTGATATTTAAATCTATCATTTCAAGTTCTCTATCAAGATTAGTTTCAGTAAATGTACCAAAAAGACCAAAACCAGCATTGTTTATTAAAATATCAATATTATCATCTTTTGTTTCTTCATAAAGTTTATAAACATTTTCTTCTTTGGTTAAATCTAGAGAAATTATTTTAACATTAACATTTAATTCTTTCTTAATACGTTCCATTTCTTTTTTATTTCTAGCAACAAGTATTAGATCAATATTTTTACTTGCTAGATAGTAAGCCATATTTTTGCCTATACCACTTGATGCTCCAGTTATTAAAGATTTCATCTAATCACCTTCAAGAATACTAATTATATTTGGTTGAATTTGTTTTTTACGAGAAACTATTTTTGGTAAGAAAATACATTGATGAATATTTTTTAAGCCAAAACTGTCTTTAATAATTTCTGCGGCAGCATCATTATAAAGTACGTATGAACCATTCTTTATAATGTCAGTGATAAATATAGTTACCATACTATAATTTAGAGATACCATTTCATTAAGCTTAGCAATAAATTCATCAACATTTTTTTCAATTGCTTCGATATCTAAAGTCATTATTTGGCTGATACCTAGAAGTTTATCACCAACAACATAGGATTTAAAGTCTGTTTTAATTAATTCTTCAACACTCTTACCTTCAATAGAACTAGCTGCTTTTAGCATTTCTAAACCATATTTATCTATATCCACTTTAGCAATGTTAGCTAGTTTTACTGCTGCAAATTTATCATCTTCAGTAGTTGTAGGACTAGTTAAGAGTAAAGTATCTGATAAAATTGCTGAAAGCATCAATCCTGCTATGTCTTTAGGAATACTTACTTTTTGTTCTTTGTACATCTCATAAATCATTGTTGAAGTTGAACCAACTGGTTTGCTTCGAAAATTGATTGGTAAAGATGTATTAATAGCTCCAAGATTATGATGATCAATTATTTCTAAAATATCCGCTTCATCTAAGCCATCAACTGATTGAGCAAAATTATTATGGTCAACTAATATTACTTTTTGTTTTTCAAAATTATTTGGACCAGTTAATCTTATTAATCCTAGACATTCTCCTTTATTATTAACTACAGGATAATTAGAATGATTAACTCGATGTGTCATATTTTTAAAATCTGTAAAGTAATCTTCATTATTTACTGTTATAGGATTTTTATTCATATTAATGTTCTTTATAAAATTACTCAATAGTATTTTATTAGCAATTTGAAAACTATCATATTCAGAAGCAATAATGTTTATGTTGTTTTTTTCAGCTTTTTTGATTATTTTTTTATCAACGTTAACATTTAATGGCAAAATTATTAATTTAACCTTTGATTCAATTGCATAATTCAGTACTTTATAACGATCTCCAACTATTAAAATATCTCTTGAAGATAATTGAATAGACTTTTCAATGGTTTTACTTTGTAATCCTGCTATTAAGATATCACCAGATATTAAATCATCACATTTTACGATAACTTTAGCATCTAAAGTCTCAATTATATTATCTAAAGTAGTATTGACAATTTCTTTATTACCACTAATTAAATATTTTGCAATTTCTTTTAATGTTACGTATCCCGATAATTTTTTCTTGTTATCCACTAAAGGTATTGCGGTTAAGTTTTGATGTTGCATCATTTTAAAAGCTTCATCAATTGATTCTTCATCAAATATATAAGCTCTTTTATCATACTTGATATTTTTTATTCTAACTCTAACATCGTTTAAGTAACTTGGTACTGGAACTTTAAAATAATTTAAAACAAATTTTGTTTCATTGTTAATATTACCTAAAACTTTTGGTGCAGTTTTTCCGCCTTGTTCGTTTTTTAAATAAGATAAAGCTATACTAGAACACACCGAATCTGTATCTGGATTCTTATGTCCAAAAATAAAAGTTGTCATTTTTTCCACCTCTTTACTTCCATGATTTTACCATAATATTGGGTATTTTTAAATACCTTTCATTTCAAATAAAATGTCTCTAAGTTCCATAGCTCTTTCAAAATCTAAATTACGAGCTGCTTCTTTCATTTCATCTTCAATTTGTAAAATCATCTTTTCTTTTTCTTTCTTACTTACTTTTTTCTTTTTATTTTCTGTAACCATTTCGTTAGTTACTACTTCTTTAATTTCTTTAATAATCGTTTTAGGAATAATTCCATGTTCTTCGTTATATTTTTCTTGAATTTCTCTTCTTCTTTTGGTTTCTTTGATGGCTTCATCCATTGCTTCACTTACAGTATCGGCATACATGATAACTTTTCCAGAAGCATTACGAGCACACCTACCAATTGTTTGAATTAGACTTCTACTACTACGTAAGAACCCTTGCTTATCAGCATCTAATATGCAAATCAAACTTACCTCAGGTATATCTAATCCTTCACGTAAAAGATTAATACCTACAACACAATCATAAGTACCAAGACGTAAGTCTTGAATTATTTTAAGTCGTTCAAGAGTTTTAATTTCGCTGTGTAAATAAGCAACCTTAATATTCATTTCTTTTAAGTAGTTGGTTAATTCTTCGCTCATTCTAATTGTAAGAGTTGTAATTAATACTCTTTCATTTTTTTCTATTCTATCCCTAATTTCACTAATGATGTCATCAATTTGTCCTTCAGTTTTCCGAACTTCAATGATTGGATCAAGCAGTCCTGTTGGTCTGATAATTTGTTCTACAAATAAACCATCAGTTTTTTCAAGTTCATAATCTCCAGGAGTGGCTGAAACATAGATGGCTTGGTTAATTTTAGAATTAAATTCATCAAATGTTAATGGTCTATTATCAAGAGCACTTGGAAGACGGAAGCCATAATCAACTAAAGTTTGTTTCCGTTGTCTATCGCCATTATACATTCCGCGTACTTGAGGAAGAGTTACGTGAGATTCATCAACAACTAATAAAAAATCTTTAGGGAAGAAATCAATTAAACAGCTAGGAGTTTCACCAGCTTCTCTAAGAGCTAAATGACGTGAGTAATTTTCGACACCATTACAAAAACCAGTTTCCCGAAGCATCTCAATATCATAATTTGTTCTTTCACGCAAGCGTTGTTCTTCGATTAATTTATTTTGACTTTTTAATTCCTCTAATCTTTCCTTTAATTCATCTTCAATACGAGTAATAGCAATATCTAATTTATCTTTACTAGTTACAAAGTGAGATGCTGGAGAAATAGTAATGCTTTTTTTATTAGAAGTTACTACACCTGTTAATGGGTCAAATAAAGCAATTGATTCGACAGTATCTTCATCTAAAGAAATACGAATTCCACTAGCATGTTCATTTACTGGAACAATATCAATGTTATTACCACGGACACGGAATGTTCCCCGATGAAAATCTAAGTCACTGCGTTCATAAGTCATATCTATCAAACGATTTAAAATCTTGTTACGAGAAATAGAATCTCCAACAGTTAAGATAAGCATATTTTTTTCATATTCTTCTTTTTCGCCGATACCATAAATACAAGAAACAGAAGCAACCACTATAACGTCACGATGATTAATTAAAGCACTTGTTGCAGCGTGTCTTAGTTCATCAATTTCATCATTAATAGATGCATCTTTTTCAATATAAGTATCACTACTTGGAACATAGGCTTCAGGTTGATAATAATCGTAATACGAAACAAAATATTCAACATGATTATTAGGGAAAAACTCTTTTAATTCGGCATAAAGTTGGCCAGCTAGTGTTTTATTATGAGCAAGTACGAGAGTTGGCTTGTTAACATTTTTTATCACATTAGCAATGGTAAAAGTTTTACCAGTACCAGTTGCTCCAAGCAATACTTGTTCTTTTTTACCTTCGTTAACTCCGTCGGTTAATTCTTTTATTGCTTCGGGTTGATCTCCACTAGGTTGAAATTTAGATACTAACTCAAACATAAAGATACCTCCTTTTATTATTTTCGTTCAATTAGTTTTATTATTATACATTAGAAATAAATTATTGGGACAATTACTACATTTATTTTTTGTTATTTTCATGAGAAAATATCAATGGTGATACTTATGAATGAAAAATTAAATAAAAACTATATGAAAAATATATATAAAAACATTAAACTTTTTAGGAAAGAAAAAGGTTATTTACTTTCCGAAATAGCGGAAATACTAGATATGTCTTATGACTATTTGAGAAGAATTGAGTCATTAAATGATGATGTTAAATCTTGTTCATTAAAACTATTAATTAAATTTAGCATTTTATATAACAAGCCATTAGATGATTTTATTAAAGATTAAAGTTAACAATAAA
>DVHV01000110.1 GCA_018711775.1 Candidatus Onthocola stercoravium
TAATATTTATAATTAGAATTAATAGTATTTATAAGTTTTGGTAACTTCCATAAATCATCATGATTATGATACACTGAAATTAAAAGTTTTGGTGTGTCATTTTTTATATGATTAATTGCTCCTAAAATTGCTCTTTCTTCACTACCTTCAATATCCATTTTAATAAGAGTAACTTTTTCTTTTACATCATCATCCAAAGTAACACTTTTTACTATTTCCTCTCCAGAATCTGCAACAGTATTAGCAGAAGCACTTGTGCTATTACTATTTATATAAAATTCACCATTTATATCACTAAGAGCCTTCTTTTTAATTACTATATTACTAAAATCCTTTAAAGTATTTTGCATGAGTTTAATACTTGATTCTGTTATTTCATAAGCATAGATTTTTTTGTAAATACCAAAAGTATTTATATAATTTAATATGGTATCTCCAATATATGCCCCAACATCAACGTATACTTCTTCTTTATTTGGTTTAATTAAATCCAAATCAAAATATTGACTATAATTTCCTTCATAAGCTGTAGCTAAGGAATTAAAATCAGAATTATACCAATAATTTAAAATTCCATATAAAACTTTTTTAGAACGATAATCTCCTAAATTATTATATAAATTATCAAAATCATCAGCATGATTTTTTAATACTTCTGCTCTTAGACACAATTCTTCAAATTCACTTTCTTCATATTTTAGTTTTCCCCAATAATTGAATTGAGCCAAAAATCTTTCAATCGCTTGCTTATTAAATTCATCAATATTTAAATAACTAGTTTTAATATTATTAAATATCATCTCCGGACTGAGAACCTTTAAAGAAGCAATCAAATTTTTAAAATTTATATCTATTTTATTCATGAACCCTCCATAATTAATATTATGCAAAATATTTTGACAATTTTCTTAAATTAGTGTATATTACTAGACAAACAAAGAAATGGGGTGGTGTAGATGGAATGTAATTTAGAAAACCTATTAAATGCAGTTTCTCGTTATAATATTGTTGGTTTAGAAAAAATTTGTGATGCCTATGAATTTGCTAAAACAAAGCATAATGGTCAATACCGAGAAAGCGGAGAAGAATACATCACTCATCCTTTAGCGGTAGCGATAATACTTGCGAGACTTAATGCCGATACAGATACCATCTGCGCCGGATTATTACATGATGTTATTGAGGATACTAATGCAACTAAAGAAGATATAGCAGCAGAGTTTGGGGATTCTGTTGCTACTTTAGTTATGGGGGTAACTAACTTAACTAAAATGTCTATTGCTGATAAAGATTCTTTAGATAATGCTAATTTGCGTAAGTTGATTTTGGGAATGGCTAGAGATGTTCGAATTCTTATTATAAAACTTGCTGATCGTCTTCATAATATGATGACTCTACAATATAAAAGAAATCCGAGTAAACAACAAAAAAAATCACTAGAAACATTAAGTATTTATGTACCCATGGCAGAAAACTTGGGCTTATATAACATTAAAACCGATTTAGAAGACAAATGTTTTATGTTTTTAAAACCTGATGAGTATCAACGCGTTAGCGAAAAAAGAAATAAATATTTACATGAAACCGGTAAATTAGTTCAAGAAGTAACTGAAAAGGTCAACAAGCTCCTAGCATCTAATAAAATACCTAATACAATAAAATTTCGTCTTAAAAGTGTTTATGGAATATATAGAAGTAATGGTGCTTTAGAAGATATACACGATTTATTAGCATTTAAAATAATTCTTGATGACATAGATAACTGTTATTTATCACTTCGTTATATTCATGAAGAGTATAAACCACTTTCTTCATATTTTCACGATTATATTGCTAGTCCTAAACATAATCATTATCAAGCTTTACATACGACAGTTTTAGGCCCTGAAAGTAGACTATTACAAATGCAAATGAAAACTGCTCAAATGGAAAAAATAGGAGAGTATGGTATTACTGATTATTGGCATGGTGATGCTAATGATGGCTTTAAACAAATGCAAGATGCTTTAAAAAATGAATATCCATTCTTTCGATCTGTAGTTGAAGCCAATAAAATGGCTGATAGTAATGTTGAATTTGTCAACTTGATAAAAAGTGAAATTTTTGCAGAAAAAGTAAGAGTTTTAACTATGGATGGCAAAGTTATTGATGATTTAGCCAAAGGGGCAACCGTTGTCGATTTTGCATATCGCATTCACACTGAAATAGGCAATCATATGGTCATCGGAATTGTTAATGGTAAACCAGTACAATTTGATTATCAATTAAATGATAATGACCAAGTTCGCATTATAACTGATGAATTTGCTGAAGGGCCTACTAAAGAATGGCTTCAATTTGCAAAAACTGCTAGAGCCCGTAAGAAAATAAGAGAATACTTAAATAAACAAAAAAGAGATGGTCAATCGCGAACTAGATCACTTTGATAAATGTTCCTTTTAACCATTTCTTTATCTATTTCATTTAACACACAGAATTTTTTTACTAGCCATGTTGGTGCGATTAATTCAGACTCTATTGGGTCTCCCGTTATTCTTTCGATTATCACATCTTCATTTAGATATCTTAATTGCTCACAAACAATATCAACATATTCATCCCGACTTAACACGTGAAATTTTTCCTTTTCATAAATACTGGCTAGCTTTGTATTTTTAGGAATATATAACATATGAATTTTTATCCCATCTATTCCAAGTTGATTTAAATATTTAACAGTATTTATCATATCTTCTTTGGTTTCATTTGGTAGACCGTTAATGATATGAGCTACTGTAAATATTCCTCTTTCTCTAAGATTCTTTACAGCTTCAGTAAAACACTTTACATCATGTCCTCGATTGATAAACTTAAGTGTTTCATCATTACTACTTTGCAAACCTAATTCTATAGTTAAGAAGGTATGCTTATTTAATTCGCTTAAATAATCTAGCCATTCATCACTTAAAGTATCTGGTCTAGTTGCAATAGATACCCCGACAACTTTGTTGATAACTAATAATTTATCCACAATACTTTTAAAATTAGAAACACTCCCATATGTATTGGTTCCTGATTGGAAGTAGGCGATATATAAACTGTTCGGCCACTTACGTTCCATAATAACTTTTGCTTTATTAAATTGGCTAACGATATCTAAACTTCCATCGCTGATATTAGAAACACTCCTACCACTACAATATATACAGCCGCCGCTATTAAAGTTAGGACAATTACTCCCGATATCTAGAGGAACTTTAAACACTTTAGAACCAAATTTCTTTCTAAAAAAACAATTTAGTGTATAATATCTTTTATTATCGATTGTATTTTTAAACATAATATCACCCGATATTTCATATTGTATCATAAGTAATTGAATTTTGTTTATTTATTTGTTAAAATTAATTTGTGCTGGAATAGCTCAGTTGGTAGAGCAATGCCCTCGTAACGCATAGGTCGCTGGTTCAAGCCCGGCTTCCAGCACCAGAAAGTTTATAACCGAACCCTTATGGTTTGGTTTTTCTTTATCTTATAGGAAATTGCATAAATTCAAAAAATATACATAATAAAATACACTATATGTTTGCTTCATTGCTTTACGTCACAGTAATTTAATGATAAAATAATATTATGAAATGAGGTATTATAATGACTGAACAAGAAAGCAAATTAGAAGAGTATAAGATGTTAAGAGATGAGATTCAAAATTGTGTTGAAAGAGATAATTCCTTAGCAACATTCATGGTTACAGCAGTTTCTACTATTCTCACTTTCGCAATTACTGCCAATCTTCAAGTTCCTTTTTTATTTTTAATATCTTTTTGTATAATAATACCATTTACAGGTAGAATATCGCATTATAAGACGAATGTTGCTAGGATTAGTGCTTATTTAATAGTATATTTAGAACCAAATATGAATATAAAGTATGAAACTAGAAATGCTCAAGTTAAATCACAAAAAAGTAAATTTTCTCGTTTCCTAGTAGCAATGCGTAATTATGTAGGATTTTTACTTGGTATTTTATCATATCTTATTTATTTGGTCGAATATCAAAATAAAATTGGTTTTACTAGCATATGTGATATTATATTGGGTATTTTACCAATAAGTTTATTGATTATAGTATTCTTTTTGGATAAAAATATAGATAGTGTCCCTAAACAAAAAAGTGTATGGATAAAAAATTGGGAACAATTAAAGGAAAATAATATAAAATAGAATTAGAAAACCGGCAAAGAACGAGTTGAAGAACTAGCAGATATGCTTGAAATTATGACTTATATAGCCAAATTAGAAAATACCACTTTAGATGAAATATCCTTAGAGAAAGTCATAACTAATGAACAAAACTAAAGAAACTTGACAAAAATTAGTTTCTTTTTTTCTTTTTCTTATTTGTTATCAGCAAATTCTAGTGTATAATTAAATCAATAAGGTGGTACTATGCAAATACTTTTATTAATAATAGGTTTCGTTATAATTATAAAAGCATCAGACTTTTTAGTTGATGCATCCTCAGCCTTAGCCTTAAAGTTACGAGTTCCTAAGATGCTTATTGCCTTAACTATTGCGGCCTTTGGAACATGTGCTCCAGAGATTGCTATATCTTTTCAAAGTGTTGGCTCCGGTAATGGTGAAATAGCATTCGCCAACGTAGTGGGTAGTTGTGTTGTAAATGTTTTGTTGATAATTGGTCTAGCCTCATTTATTAGACCTATTAAAGTAAAACATGCTACCATTAAAAAAGAGTTACCAATATTAGTAATAATAACATCTGTTTTTGCGGTACTTATGCTTGATAGCATTTTTAATCCATACACTAGTGATACTTTTTCACGTTCGGACGGTATAATTTTATTATTACTATTTGGTTTGTTTGTAGTATATTTAATACAAATGTTATTTAAAAGAAGTGATTATTCTGAAGAAGAAATTGAAAAGATAAAATACTCTTCATGGGTAGCAATAATAATTATTGTGGTTTCTATAATTTTAATAGTTTATAGTAGCGATTTAATTGTTGAATCTGCTAAAGAAATAGCCACTCGTCTTCACATCAGTGAAAAACTAATTACGATGTTTGCTATCGTTATTGGTACTAGCCTTCCGGAAATGGTTATGACAATTACTAGTGCCAAAAAGGGGGAATTTGATATTGCTATTGGTAATATAATTGGTACAAATATTTTTAACATTAGCATAGTTTTAGGACTTCCAGTAATTATTTATGGCAATGTTTTATTAACAGGTTTTGGCATCGTCGATATTATCGCAGTATTTTTGTCTTCTGCTTTATTATTTTTATTTGCCCGAAGTGAAAAAACAATCGATAAAAAAGAAGCAATAGTCATGCTCGTTATTTTTGCTATTTATTATGTCTTTTTATTAGTTGAAGGATACTAAATTACAAATAACGACATTTTTTTTAGATATCCTGTGTTATAATTAATAAAAAAGCGAGGTATTATTTATATGTTAGCATATGGAGTAAATGTATTAAAAGAATTAGACAGTAAAAAAATTAAGAAAGTTATGACATCACGAAGCGAAATAATTGAGTATTGTAAGGAACATAAAATAAAATATGAACGAACTGATAATCATATTTTAAACAAATTAACTAAAGAAAATCATCAAGGAGTAGTAATTGATATTTATGATTATGATTACTATAAATTAGAAGATGTCGATGGCAATTTTGTAGTTATGTTAGACCATTTGGAAGATCCTCACAACTTTGGAGCAATTATTAGAACCTGTGCTGCTGCTGGCATAACTTCTATTATAATTCCTAAAGATCGCTCTGTTAAAGTAACTGATGTTGTAATGAAAACAAGTGTTGGAACAATTAATTATGTCAAAATAATAATGGTCAGTAATTTAGTAGATGCCATAAAGAAATTAAAAAAGCAAGGCTATTTTATCTATAGTGCTGATATGCATGGCGAAAATTATCGTACACTTGACTACAGTGGCAAAAGAGTATTGGTAATTGGTAATGAAGGTAAGGGTATAAGTAACTTAGTAAAAGAAAATAGTGACTTTTTAGTAACTATTCCAATTAACAACAAAGTAGAAAGTTTAAATGCCTCAGTAGCCGCCGGAATTTTAATTTATCAAATGGAAAATGCCGATGAATGATTATGAATTAATTTATTTAGCCCAAGAGCAAAACGAAGCAGCCCAAGAATGCCTTTATCAAAAATATGATAGATTAATAAATATACTAATTTCCAAAAAATATAGAAGATTAAAATATTTGAGCATTGATTTACAAGAAACATACAATGAATGTTTAAATGGCTTAAACGATGCTATTTTCAATTATAATCCAGATTGTAATACTACATTTGTAACATTTGCTTCTGTTATCATAGAAAAACGAATAAATTATTTAATAAGGAAAAGAAATACTGATAAAGAAAAGAATTTTAATAAATCCTTAGTTTTAGATTTTGAATATAATGATATTATTTTTAAAAAAAATATTTTAGATAATAAAAAAGAACCTTTATCTATATGCTTAAGTAAAGAAAAGTATATTGAATTAATAAATGAAATTGTTGATAAACTTTCCCCTTTTGAATATGAAGTATATAAATTAATTTTACAGGACTTAAAATATCAAGATATTGCCAAAAAAATGAATAAAACTCCCAAACAAATAGATAATGCTATTCAAAGAATAAAAAATAAATTGAAAACAGTGCTTAAATCTATGAAAATTGCTTGAAATTAATTAGTGTTTATGATATATTACTAATGAACACGAAAGTGTTTTTTTAAATGGAGGTTTTTTAAAAGTGACAAAAGAAGAAAAGAAAGTGTCCAAAAAAGATTTAAAAGTCAAAAAACAAGATAAGAAAAAGAAAGAAAAAAAAGAACCTAAAAAGCCTAGTGAAGGCTACTTTAAACAAGTTCGTAAGGAAATGAAACTTGTTAAATGGCCAAGTGGCAAAGATGTTTTAAAATATACTGTCTCAACAATAATATTTTGTGTATTTTTATGCTTAATATTTATGGGACTAAATTTAATAATGTCATTAATTAGAGGATGGGTTGGATAATGGAAAAACAATGGTATGTAGTAAATACTTATTCTGGTCATGAAAGCAAAGTTAAAGAAAAATTAGAGGCTAGAACTGAATCGATGGGAATGCAAGATTACATTTTCCGTGTTATAATACCTGAAACTACTGAAGTAGAAGTAAAAGATGGTGTTAAAAAGGAAAAAGTAAAGAAAATGTTTCCTGGTTATGTTTTAGTTGAAATGATTATGACTGATGAAGCTTGGTATATCGTTAGAAATACTCCAGGTGTAACAGGATTTATTGGTTCAAGTGGAAAAGGAGCTAAACCAACTCCATTATTACCTCAAGAAATTGATAGAATTCTTGCTAACATGGGCATGAGTAGAGTAAATATTGAAAATGATTTAAATGTTGGTGATACAGTAAATATTATCGATGGACCATTCAATGGTATGAGTGGTAAAGTTGATAACATTGACATTGAAAATAATCGACTTAATATCATTATTGATTTATTTGGTCAAGAAACAAATGTCGATGTTGAATTATATCAAGTAAGTAAAATATAAAACGAATAGCTAGTAACTCTATTCGTTTTTTTCTTTGTCATCAACATCGTTTGTTTCAACTATTACCTCAGCAGTAGTACTAATCATTCTGGTTTTGCTCCATTTTTCATAAAATATCTTCTTGCTAACTGCTAATTTAAAGAAACATATAACATAATAAATAAATATAAATAGTAATACTAATAATACGGAATATACTAAAATAGTATCACTAAGATAAGAAATAATATTTGAACAAATTATTAATAATATTATTGGCAAACCTACATATCCTAAATAAAATAAAGCAGTCCTTAAAATCATTTGAAACAATGATAATTTTTTGCTTTTATTAGAAACAATTTTAATTTTTAAAAACTTACATCCTAATGTTTGCCCTTTAAAAAGGTAAGGTAATAAAATAAAATATGCTACCATAAATATTAAATAATATGAAAAGTTGGTCGAAAAATTAAATATTGTATTAATAATAACAAAAATAATTGTTGCAATAAACCAATCTAAACAGTAAGCCAAACTTCTTCTAATGATTGAAACTTTTCTTCCTAGAGCCTTGGCTATATCATCGATTTCCTCTCTATCTGGTAAAAATTTAAGTAACAAACTACCAACAAAGTATCCAACTAATCCCCCGAAAGTATTTAAGATTAAATCATCAACATCAAATAATCTATAACCGCGAGGATAAATAAAATATAATCCTGTGACTTGTGTAAGTTCAAAAAACAAACTTAATAAAAATGACCATAAAACTGTCCTTTTAAAACTAAATTTAAAATAATAATGCAAATATGCACCGAAAGGAATTGTTAAAATAATATTAAATACTGGAACAATAAATTGACTACTTTTTAAAGCAGTAATATATGTAGAAAAATCATTTAAAACAAATCCACTATTATTTATAAAATCAGTTATAAAATTAAATGGTATAAGCTGTGTTGTTGGAGTAGTTAAAGCCATAACTTCTTCTCGTGATGGCAGTGGTAAAATTACTAAAAAATAAGCAGTTAGTAAATAAAGAATAAAAGAATAGATAATCAAAGCCCTATACCAATATACAGAACCATATTTATGATATTCTTTTAAAACATAAGGTAATGTTATCAAAAATGCAATAAAGGGAAATGTTATAAGTGCAATTTTTATTATAGATAAATAGTTCATACTTCTAGTCCTTCTCTCTTAACTTTTTATTCTTTCCTGTAACTAATGCTAGATATCCTTCCAAACTGTGAAGATCTTTTCTCATGGCAACAATTTTATCAGCCTTTGACATTAATCTGCCTTCAATATAAAATGATTTCCTAAGGGAAAACGAACCAACTTTTCCAATTAATGTTGAAGATGTCATAATCTTTTTATATTTTTCAGGTAAGGCATCATATTTTTCTTGATTATTTAATTCCAATGGTATTCCATCAATAGCTCGGACAGGTAAAGGAAACATATGATGAATTATTCCATCAATTATTACTAAAGAATCGTGTTCATCAACAAACACTTGGGGAAACCATGTTATTGCATTGACACATGCTTCTAAAGGATGAGTAAAACCATGTAAATTTTTAAATTTTTTTTCTTTCGACTTTAAATTATTTTGCCAAGGTTCTTCATATAAATCATGAAACATAGCAATATATATAGCAATATTTAAATTTATAAAGTTAAATTTATTTCCTTTTTTCTTTAATCTAGTTATAAGTTTATAAGTAACAATAGCATCACAGATAATATGTTCTCCGATTGTTTTACAATCGTGATGCCAAAATGGATCTTTCATTCTTTTTATAAATTCTTTGTGATAACAAATTGGTCTTATGATAGCCCATAGTTTTTTTATATTATAACCAGTTAATTTATATTGTGCACAAAAAAATTTGTATTTTTCGTAAATTTCTTTTTTCATGATTGTCCTCTTTAAAATTATATTCTATTTAGTTGCTTGTACTTCTATTATAAACTATTAAATATTTTTTTGAAACCTTTTTACATTACAATTTAGTCACATTAGTAAATAGATAATTATCATTTC
>DVHV01000111.1 GCA_018711775.1 Candidatus Onthocola stercoravium
ATAACTGGTTTATTTCCTTCTGTAAATTCTCTTAGTGATACTGATAAGCCTTCGACAAAGTCAGTGTCACCAGCATCAGTAATTCTTACTTTATTAATCATTCTCTTAACAATAATTTCGATATGTTTATCGGAAATATCAACACCTTGTAATTTATATACTTTTTGAACTTCTTTCAAAATGTATTCTTGAGCAGTAAGTGGGTCAGTTACAGCAAGTAATTCTTTTGGTGAAATAACGCCTTCAGTAAGTTTATCACCTGCTTCAACAATATCTCCAACATTTACTCTTACTTTCATGTTGTAATTTGTTACGTGTTCTCTTACACCAGCTTCATTTTCAATGGTAATTAAATGTTTACCGTTTTGTTCCTCGATTCCGATAACTTTACCACTGATTTCAGCAATAGTTGCTTTACCTTTTGGCATACGAGCTTCAAATAATTCTTCAACTCTTGGAAGCCCTTGAGTGATATCGGCATCTCCACCATGGGCTACCCCTCCAGAGTGGAATGTACGCATGGTAAGTTGGGTACCTGGTTCACCAATTGATTGAGCAGCCATAATACCTACAGCTTCACCCTTTTCAACTAAGTTACCAGTTGCAAGGTTACGTCCATAACATTTTTGACATACACCATTATTTGATTTACATGTAAGAACACTTCTAATTTCTACACGTTTAATACCAGCTTTAGTAATTTTAGCAACAGCATTTTCAGTAATCATTTCTCCAGCTTCAACAATAACTTCTTTAGTTTCTGGATTAACAATTTTCTTAGATGCAAAACGTCCTAAAATACGTTCAGCAAGTGGTTCGATAATAGTATTATCTTTATCGTTTACTAAGTCGTAAACAACTAAACCTTGAACAGAACCACAGTCGTAATCTTTAACGATGATATCTTGAGCAACATCAACTAAACGACGAGTTAAGTATCCAGAGTCGGCAGTACGTAGTGCGGTATCGGCAGAACCTTTACGAGAACCATGAGTTGATAAGAAGAATTCAGAAACGGATAATCCTTCAATAAATGATGAAGTGATTGGAATTTCTACAGTAGAACCATCTGGTTTAGCCATAAGTCCCCGCATTCCAGCAAGTTGCGTAAAGTTTGAAATAGATCCACGAGCCCCACTATTCATCATCATAAATATTGGGTTATCATAGTTATTCTTACTTAACTCAGCTAATTCATCTTTAATTTCATCGGTTGCACTATTCCATGAATTAATAACGTTTTCATATCTTTCTTCTTCAGTTATTAATCCTCTTTGATATTGTTTATTAATTTTATCTACTTTTGCTTTAGCACGTTCGATAATTTCTTCTTTATCATCACTTCTAACAACATCGGCGATTGATACTGTTACACCTGCAACAGTTGAATATTTAAATCCTAAATCTTTTAATTTATCAAGCATAATTGATGTTTCAGTAGTTTTATATCTTTTAAATACTTGAGCAATTAATTGACCTAGAGTTTTCTTAATGAATGGTTGAACTAATTCCATCTTAGCAATTTCTTCAGGAATATTTGCTCCCATTGGTAAGAAATATTTATCTGGAGTTACACCTTCGATGTTTTCCTTAGTACCTTCATTAACATATGGATAAGTATCAGGTAATATTTCATTAAATTTAATTTTACCTACAGTAGTAACCAAGTATTTATCTCTTTGTTCATCAGTAAATAATTTATATTTAAATGATTTTACTGGAATTGCAATTCTTGTATGAAGATCAATTTCTCTTCTTTCATAAGCCATCAATGCTTCATTTGGATCTTTGTATACGTGTCCTTCATTTGGTAGACCCGCATATTCGATTGTTAGATAACAGTTACCTAAAACCATGTCTTGTGATGGTGTAACGATTGGTTTTCCATCTTTAGGGTTTAGGATGTTATTAGCACCAAGCATCAAAATTCTAGCTTCGGCTTTTGCTTCTTCAGAAAGTGGTACGTGAACTGCCATTTGGTCACCGTCGAAGTCAGCATTAAATGCTGTACAAACAAGTGGATGAAGACGAATTGCTTTACCACCAACTAAAACTGGTTCAAATGCTTGAATACCAAGTCTATGTAGAGTTGGAGCTCGGTTTAAAAGTACTGGATATTCAGTAATTACATCTTCTACAATATCCCATACTGCTTCATCTCTAGCATCGATTAATTTCTTAGCCCCTTTAATGTTATGAGCAAGACCACGTTCAACAATACCATTAATTACATGTGGTTTAAATAATTCAATAGCCATTTCTTTAGGTAGACCACATTGATACATCTTAAGATTTGGTCCAACAACGATAACTGAACGACCTGAATAATCAACTCTTTTACCTAACAAGTTTTGACGGAAACGACCTTGTTTACCTTTAAGCATGCTAGATAAACTCTTAAGTGGACGATTACTTGCAGCAGTAATGCTTCTACCACGACGCCCATTATCAAATAGAGAGTCAACGGCTTCTTGAAGCATACGTTTTTCATTTTGAACAATGATAGTTGGTGCTCCAAGTTCTAGTAACTTCTTTAAACGATTATTACGATTAATAATACGACGATATAAATCATTTAAGTCACTAGTTGCGAATCTTCCACCATCAAGTTGAATCATCGGACGAAGTTCTGGAGGTATTACAGGTAATACATCTAGAACCATCCATTCAGGTTTATTACCTGATTCTTGGAATGCTACTAAACAATCAAGACGTTTTACTAAACGAATTCTCTTTTGTCCAGTAGTATTTTCAAGTTCTGCTCTTAAATTTTCAATTTCTTTATCCAAATCTACTCGTTTAAGCAATTCTTTAATAGCTTCAGCACCCATACCTACAGTAAATGAATTACCATATTTTTCATAATAAGCACGGTATTCTTTATCAGAAAGTGTTTGTTTTACTTCAAGTGGTGCTTTACCTGGGTCAATTACAACGTATGAAACAAAGTATAATACTTCTTCTAGATCTCTTGGAGACATATCTAGAACAAGGCCCATTTTAGATGGAACACCTTTAAAGAACCAGATGTGAGAGCAAGGAGCAGCAAGTTCAATGTGCCCCATTCTTTCACGTCTTACTTTAGAACGTGTAACTTCAACGCCACAACGGTCACAAATAATATTTTTATATCTTAATCTTTTGTACTTTCCACAACTACATTCGAAGTCTTTTGTTGGTCCGAATATCTTTTCGCAGAATAAACCATCTCTTTCAGGCTTTAGGGTCCGATAGTTGATAGTTTCAGGTTTCTTAACTTCTCCATAAGACCAAGAACGAATCTTTTCTGGAGATGCAATACTTACCTTTATTCCTTTAAATTTACTTACATCTATCATTTAACTCACCTACTCCCCTTCATCCTCAGTATCAATTTCATCGATACCTGGGAATTCTAAATCATCTAAATTATCTTCTTCATCTTCTTCGACATATTCATCATCGATTTCTGGTTCATCTGGTTGTAAATCACTAGTTGTTACATCTATTTCTTCGATTCTAAAGGCATCGTTATCATCTTCATCTTCTTCAATATCTTTAAATTCAACAACTTCATCTTTATCATCGATTACTTGAACATCTAAGCCTAAAGCTTGGAATTCTTTAACTAGAACTCGGAAGCTTTCAGGTACACCAGCTTGATCAATTACTTTACCTTTAACTAAAGATTCATAAACTTTAACACGACCAACGATGTCATCAGCTTTTACAGTCAATATTTCTTGTAGAACATGAGAAGCACCATAAGCATATAAAGCCCAAACTTCCATTTCTCCGAATCTTTGACCACCAAATTGCGCTTTACCACCAAGTGGTTGTTGAGTAACTAATGAGTAAGGTCCTGTAGCACGAGCATGTAACTTATCATCAACCATGTGATGTAGTTTTACCATGTACATTACCCCAACATTGATGCGATGATCAAATGGTTCACCAGTACGTCCATCACGAAGTTCAACTTTACCATCTTCAGCCATTCCAGCCTCTTTCATTTCTTCCATTATATCTTCCCAAGTTGCACCATCAAATACTGGAGTTGCATAATGAACACCTAATTTTTTACCAGCCATACCTAGGTGTACTTCTAGGATTTGTCCGATGTTCATACGAGATGGAACACCTAGAGGGTTTAACATGATATCAACTGGACGACCATCTGGTAAGTAAGGCATATCTTCTTCTGGAAGAATTAATGAGATAACCCCTTTATTTCCGTGACGACCAGACATTTTGTCACCAACTTGAATCTTACGTTTTTGAATAATATATACTCTTATTACTTTTGATACACCAGCAGGTAATTCATCAGAGTTTTCCTTAGTATAAACTTTAACATCATGAACGATACCACCAGCACCATGTTCAACACGAAGTGATGTATCTCTTACTTCACGAGTCTTTTCACCAAATATTGCATGTAATAATTTTTCTTCGCTAGTTAATTCTTGAACACCTTTTGGTGTAACTTTACCAACTAGGATATCGCCTTCTTTTACTTCAGTACCAATTCTAACAATACCATCAGCATCCAAATTCTTACGAGCATCTTCTCCAACATTTGGAATATCTCTAGTAATTTCTTCAGGTCCTAATTTAGTATCACGACAATCGATATCATAATGTGAAATATGAAGTGATGTATAAACATCATCTTTAACTAATCTTTCATTTAATATAACAGCATCTTCGTAGTTATAACCATTAAATGTCATGAAGGCAACAGTCATATTCTTACCTAAAGCAAGTTCACCTTGATCAGTTGATGGACCATCAGCGATAACTTGACCACGATGGACTTTATCACCCTTCTTAACAAGTGGACGATGATTAATACAAGATGAAGCATTACTTCTTTCAAAGTTTGCTAAATAATATGTATCTTTACCACTTGCAACATTTACAACAATCTTTAAGCCATCAGCATAATCTACTACACCATCAGCCTTACATACGATTGTTGAACCAGAATCTCTTGCTGCAATGTATTCAACACCAGTACCAACGATTGGTGCTTCAGTTTCAAGTAAAGGCACTGCTTGACGTTGCATGTTAGCACCCATTAGGGTACGGTTAGCATCGTCGAATTCTAGGAATGGAATACAACTTGTAGTAATGGCTACAACTTGACTTGGTGCAACATCAATGAAATTAACATGCATCTTATCAACATAAACTGTATCACCATTCAAACGAGCAATAACTTCGTCATCAACAATTTCATTTTTATCAGTTAACTTAATAGTTGCTTGCGAAATATAATAATCTTTTTCTTCATCAGCAGTCATGTAAACGATTTCCTCAGTTACAACACCATTATCCACCTTACGGTATGGAGTCATAATGAAACCATATTCATTAACTTTAGCATAACCAGCAAGTGATGTAATAAGCCCAATGTTTTGTCCTTCTGGAGATTCGATTGGACAGATACGACCATAGTGAGATGCATTAACGTCACGAACATCCATACCAGCACGGTCACGAGATAATCCTCCAGGTCCTAAACTTGACAAACGTCTTTTATCTGTAAGTTCAGCAATTGGATTGATTTGATCCATGAACTTAGAAAGTTGGGAAGAACCAAAGAATTCTTTTAAAGCAGCAGTTACTGGACGAATATTAATTAAAGTCTTTGGTGTAACTGTTTCAATATCTTGAGTAGTCATTCTTTCACGAATAACTCTTTCCATTCTCGCCATACCAATTCTAAATTGATTTTGGATAAGTTCACCAACTTGACGAACACGACGATTTCCTAAGTTATCGATTTCATCATCAGAACCAATGCCAAAATGTAATCCTATATAATAGTTTAAAGATGCATAAACATCTGGAATAGTAAGGCGTCTTACATCAACTGATGGATCAGTACCTATTATTGTAATAGTTTTCTTAACATCAGTAGGATCTACTACTTTAACTGTTTGAACTTTATTGTAATCATCTAATTCGTTATTAATCCCTATTTCTTTAATATTTAAACCTTCAGCAAATAAAGGGCGAATTTGTTCTAATACTTCTTTAGTAATAACATTTCCGCTTTCAACAATAACCTTATCACCATCAATTATTGGTTCTGCTAAAGTAAGACCTAATAATCTATCTAAAACGTTTAATTTCTTATTAAATTTATAACGTCCAACTTTAGCCAAATCATAACGGAAACGATCAAAGAATCTTGTGATAAGTTGGTTCTTTGAAGAATCTAGAGTTGCAGGTTCTCCAGGTCTTAATTTTTCATAAATTTCAATTAAAGCTTCATCAGTATTATTAGTATTATCTTTTTCTAAAGTATTTTGAATATATTGATTGTCACCAAAAACACTAATGATATCTTCATCACTAGATAAACCTAAAGCACGTAAAAGTGTTGTTACTGTTACTTTTCTAGTTCTATCAATACGAACATATACCACATCACGAGCATCTGTTTCATATTCTAACCAAGTACCTTTATTAGGTATTAATTCTCCACCGATGATATGACGTCCATTTTTATCGATTTCTTTTTTAAAATAAACACTTGGACTTCTTACAAGTTGAGAAACAATTACTCTTTCAGCACCATTAATGATAAATGTCCCTGCATCTGTCATAAGTGGCATGTCACCTAAGAATATTGTTTGTTCCTTTACTTCACCAGTTTCATGCACAAACAAACGTGCTTCAACCTTTAAAGGCGCAGCATAATTAACCATTCTTTCCTTAGCTTCTTTGATAGAATATCTTGGTTCATCAAAATAATAATCTCCAAATTCCAAAGAAATATTACCAGTAAAACTTTCAACTGGAAATAAATCATCAAATATTTCTTTAATACCAACTTCTAAAAATTGTTGATAGCTCTTTTTTTGAATTTCGAGTAAATCATTCAACTCTAAAACGTTTTTCGTTTTCGAAAAACTTCTTCTTTCACGATAGTCACCAAATTTTTTAACTTTATAAGCCACGATATCACCCCATACACAATTTTTTAAGACTATTTCTATTTAAAAAAATAAATATGCCACCAATTTAAAATTCTATATCCTAATTAGAATTTTGTCAACAAATTTTTGCTTTAAAGCAGTAAAAACCTTTGCTTTTCCCTGCTATTTCAACATTATAACACTCTTCTAGTGTTTTTTTTGTCGATTTAGCACCTTGATCTTTATGAATTATGAACCATAATTCTCCATCATTTGTCAAATGATTTTTAGCACCTAGCAAAATATCATTAACAATTTTTTTACCAGCCCTTATCGGCGGATTGGTTATTATATAATCATACTTATTTTTAACACTCTCATAGCAATTGCTCAAATAAACATTGCCATTTACTTTATTTATCTTTATATTACGCTCACATAAATGAAGCGCTCTTTTATTAATATCTATAAAATCTACATTTGCATGGGTGATTTTACTGACAACAATGCCAATAAAACCATAACCGCAACCGACATCTAGAACAACAGAACCATTAAGCTCGGGATGATTTTTTAAAAACGTGGTTACTAAAAAAGATGACGCATAATCAATTTTATTTTTGGCAAATACCCCATTATCACTTAAAAATTTAAATTCAGTATTCGCTAGTTTATATGGTATCTCTCTTATTTCACTTTTCAAATCCGGATTATTTGTAAAATAGTGTTCCAAAGGCCAGTCCCCTTTTCTCGATATGCAAATATTATACAAAAATATTTTTTTAAAGTCAATTAATTTTCTAAAAAAAGCAAAAAGACTTTTATCTTTTTGCTAATAATAATAACTTATTCTTACTCTATAATCATAATAATAGCAAGTATAATCATATTCATGCCAACAATATCCATTCCGATCAGGATCTCCATCTCCCCAGTCACATTCATACCAACATTCTTCTTCAGCATCATACTCTTCTTCTATATAACATGTTGCATAATACCTGACAGTTCCACTGGCGCTAGTACAAGTTCGATTAGGCTCTGGACGAGTACAGTCCCAACCATCAGCTTCATATTCGTCAACTATTTCCGTACAATCAACTTCATAAAAATCGCCATTGGAATCAGGACCGTCGCAATAACACCGTCCTACAACATCTTCTTCTACTTCATGGTAGCAGGTTCCATAACGGTCAGGGTCACCATCTCCCCGGTCACAGTAGTATTCACATACTTCTTCTCCTCTATATCGTTCTTCATCCCAACATGTATCACGATATTCATCTCCACCTCTAACTGAAACATAAACTCTTGAACCACTCAAGTATGAATCACTTACATATCCTCCACCAGATATTATTTCTACATCTACTAATTCCTTTATACCTGGCAAATTTATATAATCAGATATTCTATCACTTTCTTCTGGTTCAGTTGTAAGTC
>DVHV01000112.1 GCA_018711775.1 Candidatus Onthocola stercoravium
CCCTTAGCAGGGGCGCCTCTTCAGCCTCTTGAGTACTACTCCAAACGCTACTTCTATATTTTAATATAAAAGCAGTTTATTGTCAATCAGTTAAACTTAAGTTTCGAAGATCATCGATAAATTGTTGCATAACAGTTATATAATCACTACTACCTTCAACGAAACTAGCCATAGAACTTACATCAATAGTATTAGCCTCATAATCTCCAATTATACTATTAATACTATCAGTATAATTATCATCAAGGACAATTATTGTATCATATGTTCCTTCATCAAATTCATCACGAACTGAGTTAAGTGTGCTTTCTGTAACAGTTTCTTCATCTAAAGATATAACTTCAAATCCATAATTTTCTAAATATTTGAATACATCATTACTTACTATTAAGGTATTAGTTCCATTTTCTCTGGCTTCTTTTCCAATTGCTCTTAAGTCAGCATCTTTAAGTGATAATATTTCCGCTAGTTCATCGTATTTGCCTTTGACATAATCGATGATTGTTGTACTTTCTAAGTATTCGATTAGATAATCTTTAATGTTTTTAGCAAGCATTAAGTAGTTATTAGGACTCATCCATAATTCTTCAATGCCATAAGTGTAATTAAGACCATTTGAAACATCGATTATAAGTAAATTATCATTGATATTTATCATATCTTTAGCAATATTTTTTTCATTGCCTAATCCATTATAGATAAATAAATCACTTTTAGCATATTCACGCAATTGTTTTTCAGTTAGTTCATAATTTAAAACATCAGCCCCATTAGGGTAGATACTATCAACCTCAGCATAGTCACTATATAAGAACTCCGTTAAATATCCAATAGGATAGACAGTTGTATAAATGGTAGCATCTTCTAAACTATCTTTAGTTAGGCTACAGCCGGTGGTTAAAAAAATTGCTAGTACGAGCAAAAATCCTTTTTTAATTAAATTCATTTAATATTATTTTCCTTTCTTACTACAGGATCGAATCCAAATCCACCATGAGGACGGCATCTTAAGATTCTTTTAATCCCCAATTTTATTCCTTTTATTACTCCATATTCTTCGATTGCTTCAATCGTATATTCACTACAAGTTGGTGTAAAACGACACATGCTATGAGCATGAAGAGGAGTAACTTGATATGCTCTTATCAAATAAATACATATTTTTTTCAGGGAAACATCACCCATAAAGATTTTACTATAAAAATAGTGTTTTGTAAATGTTTTCAAATGCGTAAAAATTTGCTATAATTAATTAGGATTGGATTTGGTAGGATGAATTTTTTGGAAAAATTTAATATTAAATTTAAAAATAAGAAACTTCTTAGTGTTGCTCTTACTCATAGTAGTTATGCCAATGAACATAAGGGTTGTGAGAACTATGAACGGTTAGAATTTTTAGGAGATGCCGTTTTAGAAGTCATCACAAGTGAGTATTTTTATTTGCATACCGACTATAAGGAAGGACAAATGACTAAGCTTAGAGCAAGTTATGTTTGTGAAAAAGCCTTGGCAACCTATGCTAAAGAAATTGGTATTGATAAGGAAATTAAACTGGGACATGGCCAAATGCACAATCTAAATGATACGATTATTGCTGATGTTTTTGAAGCAGTAGTAGGAGCGATTTATTTAGATCAAGGATTTGATGTGGTTAAAAACTACATTGATACAATCATTGTTCCTTATATTAAGAAAAACATTGATTTTAATGCCGATTACAAAACAAAGTTGCAAGAATTAGTGCAAACTGGTAAGAAGTCACTAGAATATGAAATAGTTAATGAATATGGAGAAGCCCATAAGAAAGTGTTTGAAGTAGTTGTCAAAATTGATGATATTATTTATGGAAGAGGAAAGGGTAGTAGCAAAAAAGAAGCTGAACAAATGGCGGCTTTGGATGCTTACAATAAAAGTCATAGGTGATTTATGTATTTAAAAAGTATACGAGCGCAGGGATTTAAATCATTTGCAGATAAACTTGATTTGGAAATTAATCCAGGGATAACTGGTATTGTTGGACCTAATGGAAGTGGTAAGAGTAATATCGTCGATGCTGTTCGTTGGGTTCTCGGGGAACAATCTGTTAAGCAGTTGCGTGGTTCTAATTCGATGAGTGATGTTATATTTAGTGGAAGTGAATCTCGCGAACCGCAAAAAAGGGCTATGGTTGCTTTAACTTTTGATAATAATGATAAGTACTTACATAGTGATTTTAACGAAGTAGAAATTAAAAGAATCGTTTATTCGACGGGAGAAAATGAATATTATATCAATAACTCACGAGTACGTCTTAAAGATATTACAGACCTTTTTATCGATTCTGGAGCAGGTTCTAGTGCTTTTAATATTATATCTCAAGGTAATGTAACAGATATTGTAAATAGTAAATCTAGTGATCGCCGAGTTATATTTGAAAGTGCTGCTGGAGTTTTAAAATATAAAAGAAGAAAAGAAGAATCTTTAAAAAAATTAGAAAAGACTGAAGAAAATTTAACAAGAATAAAACTTATTATCACAGAATTATCGAAGACAGTTACTCCTTTAAAAGAACAAAGTATTATTGCGAAGAAATATAAAGAAATTAAAAGTGAGTTAGAAAATATCGATATTGCTTTAATTGTTAAAGATATTAATGCTATAAATAGTGAATATAATGTGTTAAAAACAGAAATAGAACATTTAAAAGAATCTTTAATGTCTTTAAAAACTAGTGAAAATGATGCTGAACTAGAAAAAATTAAATTAAAAAATATTGAATTAGAAGATAAAATTAATGAAAAACGTGAAGAGTTATTACGAGTTAGTGATACTTTAAATAGTTTAAATAGTGAAAAGCAAATAACTTTAGAAAGACAAAAATATGAAGTCGATAATAAAAGAATTGATGATAACTTGCTTAAATTAAAGGAACAAGAATTATCTTTAAAGAAAAATATCGATGTAGCAACTCGTGATGTTGCAGATATTGAAGCAAGTATTAGTGAAGAACGTAAGAAAGGCGATGATGTTAAAGATAAATTGTTAGTATTAAAAGTCAAGAGAAGTAATGCTAATAATTCTTTAATGGATGCTAATAAAAGAGCATTTTTATTACAAAATAAAATTGATATTTTAGAAAATAATATAACGAATGCCGAAAATACACCAGTTTCTGTTAGAAATATTTTAAATAATCCCAGGCTTTATGGAATTCATAATACGATTGGAAAACTAATAGAAATACCTGATAAATTAGTTGTAGCAGTTGATGTTGCTTTAGGTAATGCTGCAAATTATATTGTGGTTGATGATGATATATCAGCAATTAATGCTATAGATTTTTTAAAAGAACGCAAGTTAGGACGAGCAACATTTTTCCCAATAAATATTATTAAATCACGTTATGTTAGTAGTGATGTAATCGATAATATTAAAAACATTCATGGATTTTTAGGTGTTTTATCAGATATGGTTTCATTTGATGAAAAGTATCGTAATATTATTGAAAATCAATTAGGACAAGTATTGGTTGTCGAAAATGCTAATACTTTAAATGTTTTAGGTAAACTTATTAATTATAAATATCGAATCGTTTCTTTAGATGGTGAAATTCAACATGCCGGAGGTTCAATCACCGGAGGAACTTCTAAGAAAAATACGATGCTAAATGAAAAAAATGAACTTAATAAATTAAAAGATGAGTTTAATAAATTGAATGTTAGTATCAATACTCAAACTAAAGAATTAGAAGAGTTAGATAAAGAAATCGCCGATGCCGAAGAAAGAGAAGTTGTACTTAATAAATATGTTATTTTATTAAATGATGAATTATTTAATAAAAAAACTACATTAAGTAGATATACAGAAGAATATAAAAATTTAACTAGTGAACTAGCAGGTATGGAAGATTTAAAATCTAATAAGTTAAATGATCACTTAGTTGAATTGTTAGAAAGCATTAATAAAATTAGTAAGGATAAAGAACTACTTGAAAAAGATATTAAAAATCTAAAAAGAGAAAAAGATGAAGTTAGTGATGAAATTAATGCTATGGAAAAAAGTATTAGAGAAGCAAATAGCAATTATAATACTGTAAATAATGAACTTAAGAATAAAGAAGTCTTAAGTGGTAAATTAGAAGTAAAACTTGATAATTTACTAGATACTTTAAATGACGAATACAATCTTACCTTTGATTATGCTAGTGTTTCTTATACTTTAGATATGGATGCTGATTTGGCACGTGAGAAAGTTATATCTTTAAAGAAGGAATTAAGTAGTCTAGGAGATGTCAATTTAGGTTCAATTGATGAATATGAAAGGTTAAGTAAGAGATATGATTTTCTAGAAAATCAAAAGAGTGATTTAGAAAATTCTAGTACGGAACTTAAAAGTATTATTCATCAAATGGATGATATTATGGTCGAAAAGTTCCAAAAGTCATTTAATGAAATTAGTACTTCATTTACTGACATTTTTAAACTTATGTTTAAAGGTGGTAGAGGGGAACTAAAACTTAGTGATCCAGGCGATTTGCTTAATACAGGAATTGATATTATAGCTATTCCTCCAGGAAAGAAAATTAATTCTCCAGTATCTTTAAGTGGGGGAGAAAAGGCCCTTACAGCAATATGTTTATTATTTGCAATGCTTCGTGTTAAACCTTCACCATTTGTAATTCTAGATGAAGCCGAAGCGGCCTTAGATGAAGTAAATGTCGATATGTTTGGTAAATACTTATCACATGAAAAAGCAAATAGCCAGTTTATTGTCATAACGCATAAAAAGAGAATGATGGAATATGCTGATTCATTATATGGTATAACAATGCAAGAATCAGGAGTAAGTAAAATAGTTAGTGCTAAATTAGAAGACTAAAAAACTACTGATTGAAATTCAATCAGTAGTTTTAAATTTCCCGCATTTTTTCTTTATTTTTATATGGATTTTTAGGATCAATCTTATCAGTAAATAAGATGCCATCTAAGTGATCAATTTCATGTTGGAAGGCTACTGCTAAATCTTCACGCACTCTGATAGTTTTTTTGTTTCCTTCATAATCGTAATATTCGACAGTTACTCTGGCGTGCCTTGGGACAATTCCCTCAACTGGTCGGTTGACACTCAAACAACCTTCGCCTTCGCCGACATAAATTAATTCCTCGCTCCTACTAATTATTTTGGGATTAATTATAACATATTCTTCAAAAGTATGATCTTCACGTTCATTAGCAATAACAAATATTCTTTTAAGTTTGCCAAGTTGAACGAAGGCCATCCCCATACCAGCCCGTAAATCATATTTTTCAGCAATTTTTTCATCTTGACTCATTTCTAAGTATTTGATAGTGTCTTCAGCAAGCCTTCTATCTTCTTTACTTACTGGAAATGTTACATCACTACTTTTTTGATGTAGTATTTTATGTTTTTCATCTAATATTTTAATATTTGGTAGTTTCATTTGCATCACCTGGAGTTATTTTACCAAATTACGACAAAAAATGCAAAAAAAAGGAGCTATGCTCCTAAATTTATTAATGATTGTTATTATTCCAAGACCATCCAGCTCCTAAAATGATAACTAATAGGATAAATAATACGATCCAAATAGCAGCACCGATACCATAGCCGCTAGTATAACCAGCATAAGAGCCACAGCATGGATTTTGGTATCCGTATCCACCATAACCTCCGCCATAGTATCCGTTATTTCCATAATAATACATATATATACCTCCTTATCTATTAATAATTTATTATTAATGGTCATTTTTTGACATTAAAATTACCTAAAAATTTAAAAATTTAATGAAAATTCTAGATATTGTGTTAAAATTAGGTTAGGAGAATATTTATGCGTAAGTTATTTTCAAAAATGGATATACCACTTTTCATATTAACTATTTTTTTTATTGTGGTAGGTTTAGTTATGATTTACAGCGCATCTAGTGTATCTAGTGTTGTTAGATATGGTTATGCGCCATACCATTTTTTTGTTAGACAAGCAATATTTGTAGGTGTGTCTTTAATTTTTGGCATAACTTTAATTATAAAATTACCAACTAGAACTTACCAGTTCTTAGCCTGGCCAGCATTAATTGCCATTATTTTGGCTTTAGCATTTTTATTTATCAATGGAAAGATGACTAATAATGCTATAAGTTGGTATGATTTAGGTTTTTTTAGTTTACAACCTAGTGAATTTGCTAAATCAGTTTTGATTGTATTTTCAGCAATATATTATAATAAACTTCATTATAAAAAAGTAAAAAACATTTATGCTTATTTAGTTCCATTAGCCTTCGGAGCAATTGTGGCGGGGCTTGTTGCTATGCAACCAGATTTGGGAAGTGCTGCTATAATTGCAGGTATAGTATTTTTAACATTTATTAGTGTCCCAATGGTTCAAAATAATATGATTAGGGTAATCAAAGTTTTAGCAGTAGGGTTAGTTATTGCTGTAATAGTTGTTTTATATTCTGGTACTGATTTACTTAATAGCATGCAAATGGATCGTCTTACATTTCAAAATCCTTGTTCGAGATATACTGAAACAACAGGCTATCAAGTGTGTAATGGCTTTATTGCCATAAATAATGGTGGCTTGTTTGGAGTAGGTTTAGGTAATTCAACTCAAAAATATTTGTATTTACCGGAGAGTCATACTGACTTTATATTCCCAATTATTGTTGAAGAACTTGGGTTAATATTTGGTATATTTTTAATACTATGTTATGTTATTATGTTATTTAGAATTTTAAAAATTGCTAAGGAATCAGAAAATTTGCGTTGTTCAGTTTTAGCATATGGTACATTTTGGTTTTTGACACTCCATATCCTTATTAATTTATTAGGAATTTTGGCACTTATTCCTTTAACAGGAGTACCATTACCACTTCTTAGTTATGGAGGAAGTTTCACAGTAAATGTTATAGTTATGCTCTTTATTGTTCAAAGAGTAAATATTGAAAATAAAATAAACAAGACTAAAAGAGAAATAAAAGCTCTTTAGTTGTTGGTTGACAACCAATTACTTATATATTAAAATTGTTTTAGTAATAAAAAAATAAAGAGGGAGAGAAAATGGAAGAAAAATATTTACCTATTGGTTCGATTGTTAAATTAAAAAATAATGATAATGAAATTATGATTATTGGATATTATTCAGTGGAATATAATGATATGGTTGAAATATATGATTATTTAGGCTGCTTATATCCGGAAGGCTTACTTTTAAAGAATGATTTTATTTCTTTTAATCATGAAGATATCGTTAATTGCCTATTTAAGGGATTTGAAAATGAAAAATTTGTAGCTATGAAGAAAAAATTCTTAAATGATGGTATAGAAGAAATTTCAGAAGAAAATAGTTCTTCGGATATAGAAAAAAATAGCGACGATATTCTTGAAATTATTGAAGATGTTCCAATAAATAGTAACTCAATATTTGATGATAAAGAACCTGAAAGTCTTGATGAAGATATGGTTGCTAAAACAAATGACCAAATAAATCAATTATTTGATAATACTAATTTGTTTTCTGAAGAAGAATCTATTGAACCATTACCAATGACTTCAGAAGAACCTAAAAAAGAAGAATTTACAATGCCACATTATCGATTTGATGAAAATGGTATAATTATTAGTGAATAACGTAAGTTATTCTTTTTTTTGACTAAAAAAAATGCTATATTAATTATGGTGATTTTAATGCGTAAGACAGTTTTGATTACGGGGGGTTCTCGAGGACTTGGAGCATCTATTGGTAGAATATTTGCTCAAAATGGTTACAATATTATAATTAATTATAAATCTTCAGATAATCTTGCTAAAAAATTAAAAGAAGAAATAGAAAGTAACTATCATATCCAAGTAATGCTAGTTAAAGCAGATATATCTAAAGAAAATGAAGTAACTCAAATGTTTCAAACTATAATACAAAAATATCCTAAAATAGATGTATTAGTAAATAATGCTAGTATTGCATTAGATAATGATTTAGATAATAAAGATGCTTTAGAATTTAAGCGAGTTTTAGATGTCAATTTATTAGGTACATATTTAGTTACTAAATATTCTCTAGACTTATTTGATACCGGGGCTATTATTAATGTTACTAGTACAAATGGTATTGATACCGGATATATTGAATCAATTGATTATGATGCATCAAAAGCAGGAGTTATTGCTTTAACTCATGATTTTGCGCGAGCATTAGCACCCAATATTCGTGTTAATGCAGTTGCTCCAGGCTGGATTAATACTGATATGACAAGTAATTTAAATCCAGAGTTTAAAAAAAATGAAATAGATAAAATACTTTTAAAAAGATTTGCTGATCCTGAAGAAGTGGCTAAAGTAGTTTTCTTTTTAGCAAGTAATGATGCTAGTTATATAAATGATACAATAATTAGAGTGGATGGTGGTAAAAATGTTTGATGAATTAATTAATAAGACGGAAGAAAAAGTCCAAAATATTTTTAAGAATATCGAAGATATTGCTTATTTTAATAGTAAAAAAGTACTTGATGCTTTTTGGAGTGAAAATATAAGTGAAATTCATTTTAATGGAACTACTGGTTATGGTTATGGAGATTTAGGTAGGGATGCTTTAGAAAGAGTATATGCTAGGATATTTAATTCAGAAGATGCTTTAGTTCGTAATCAATTTATATCTGGTACTCATGCATTAAGTACAGCATTTTTCGCTCTTCTTAGACCTGGAGATACACTTTTGTCAATAACAGGTAAGCCATATGATACTTTAGATTCTGTTATAGGTTTTAATGATAATGCTAGTAGTTTAAAAGCATTTGGTATAAAGTATGAACAAATAGATTTAATAGATAATGATTTTGATTATAAAAGTATTAAAGAAAGAGTTGCTAAAAATGATATTAAAGTAATTGAAATTCAAAGATCTATTGGTTATTCACTTCGTAAGAGTATAAGTATTGATGCATTAGAAAAAGTAATAAAAACAATAAGAGAAGTAAACAAAGATGTAATTATTATGGTCGATAATTGCTATTGTGAATTTGTTTCTAAAAAAGAACCAATAGAAGTTGGAGCAGATATCTGTGTTGGTTCTCTTATTAAAAATTTAGGGGGAGGAATTGCTTCGAATGGAGCTTATATAGTTGGTAGAAGAGATTTAATTCATCTATGTAGCGAAAGACTTAATGTCGCTGGAGAAGCCAAAGAAGTTGGTCCTAGTTTGGGGGCTACTAAAAGTTTTTTTCAAGGTCTTTATATGGCTCCATCAGTTGTTGCCAGTAGTTTAAAAACTGCAGTGCTTGCAGCATGTTTACTTGAAGAATTAGGTTATCAAGTAAGTCCTAAATGGAATGAAGAAAGGGCAGATATTGTTCAAACTATAACATTTAATGACCCTGATAAACTAATAAAATTTGTCCAAGGTATCCAAAAAGGTAGTGCTATAGATGCTAATGCTTTAGCGCAAGCCTCTGATATGCCGGGATATGATGATAAAATAATTATGGCATCAGGTTCATTTACTCAAGGCTCATCCATTGAACTTTCTTGTGATGGTCCAATACGTCCACCATATGTCGCATATTTACAAGGAGGACTTACCTATGAATATGGTAAAATCGGAGTAATTAAAGCCATTGAGAATTTAGAAAAGGATTAATTGATTTTAATTCTTTTTATTTACACATGATTAACTTATGAATAAAATGTATCTATTGACTTTTAGATAAAATTTGTCTAAACTTAATATAGTAGATGATAGTATTCGACAAGATATTTTTATTTTGTATGTTATACTATTTTGGGAGTGTTGATTATGTTAAGGTTTAAAAAAATGGACGATAAGAAAAAAAGAATGGTTATTATAGTAAGTGTACTTGTAGTATTTATAGGTATATCTTTTGCTTATGTAGTAGCCCAAATATCTGGTAGTGCTATAGGTAATGCTAATATAACAGCAG
>DVHV01000113.1 GCA_018711775.1 Candidatus Onthocola stercoravium
CCTTTCCATCTTCTAAATTAAATAATAATAAAAATAAAATATTAAATATTACCCAAAATTATATAAACAATTTCAACTATAATATGTTCAATAATAATTATGATTTTTTTAACATTTATAATTGTTTAAAAGATTTATGGAATAATTATTTAATTTTAGAATTACCAAATACCAATATAAAAGTACTGGAATATCTTCCAAGATTTGATGAACTTACTAGTAAAGAACGTATTAAACAAGACTTTTTAGCAATAGAAAAAAAGGATACAAGTGTATCCTCCAAATTTCAAGATTGCCTTACTATAATTAATAGATATTCTTATGAATTAAATTAATTATTCAGTGTCATAATTATAAATACCATGTATTTTTTCTAAATCTTCTTGACTTAATTCTGTTATTTGCCAATTACCATTATCATCTTTAGTAAGATTGAAATTGATTGTATATTCAACTGTATCATTATTTTTTTGCATTTGATCTAATTTATAATCCATAAATTTAGAACTATCATAAGTACCATTTTCATCATTAAATTCTTCACTATGTTCATTTAAATATTCTGTAGCATCTTTTTGGGCCTTATATAAATCATATACAGTAATTTTTGTCTCAACCACTGCTGTATCTCCATCATAGTTTTCATTAATAATCTCATACTCCAAATCTGAATATTGTTTTTTTAATACATCTCGATATTTTTCTTTTTGTTCTTCGTTTAAATCAGCCTCAGCATCAACAACTTCATCTAAATCTCCTAAAACATTGGCACTTAAATTGCGATATTGATCTAAAAATTCTTCAACTCGACTTCGAGCAGTCATTTGCATACAACTACACCCAACTAATGTAATAGCAAAAAACATAACTAAAAATACCTTTAAAAATTTTTTCATTACTACCATCCTTACAATAATAGTTTTACCTATTTTTTTGAAACTATACATTGTTGTAACTAAGTTTAATTAAGTTATATATCCTAAACTCTCTATCAGTAATTTCTCCCTTTAATCTATTTTGCATTTCCTGCACCATCTCACCAACATTAGGGTCACTTTTTAAAAACCATTCATTATATAAAAAAACTATTTTTTCCCACTCTTTATTTTTATAAAGAGTATTAATCTCTAAATTGATAAAATCTTTAATAGTACTTTCTAAACGTAAATCTTTATTTAATTCTAATCTATTTAAAACTTTATATTCCAACCTAAAAATTGGTAACGTATATATTACTTCCATAACATTACATTCATCATTTACTTGCAAACCACTTCGAGCAATCACTTTACCATCCGAAGCAAACTCTAAAACAATTGCTCCATTTTTACTTACAAATAAAGAAACATATTCCAAAAAGCCTTTTTTCAACTTAGTTTTATTATAAATACTATCTAAGAATTCTTTATCAACTTCAATATTATTATTAATAAGATCTCTTAAAACTTTAGTAGTTACTTGAAATATTGGAACTCTTTTTATATATTCAAGAACATCACTTTCAGCCCATTCATAAAACATATAGTTATTTTCTTGAAAATTTACTACTATATCGTAATAGAAATTCATCTCTTATTATTCGCCCCATTCCTTTATAAATAAAAAATATACCTAACAAAAGAATCAAAATAATACCACTTCTAATAATAAAATAAACAAATTCTAAAAAACTATACCCAATAACTAATAAATTTAAATAAATAATTATTAAAAATAAAGCTATGCTAGTACATATTATTCCAAGCATTAAATAAAATATTCTCATATTAAAATATATATGTTAAAATTATTAAGGAGATGTTATGAAGAGATTATTTAAAAGTTTTTTTGTTATTTTGACAGTATTTTTATTAACAGGATGCTCTAATGATGAAGAGATAACCGAAAATCCTATAGTTACCATGGAAATTGAAGATTATGGCACTATAAAAATTGAATTATATCCAGAATATGCTCCGAATACAGTAGCCAATTTTGTTAATTTAATTGAAAGTGGTTTTTATGATGGACTTACTTTTCATAGATTAGTTCCAGGTTTTGTTCTTCAAGGTGGAGATCCTGACGGTGATGGCACTGGTGGACCAGGTTATACAATTGATGGTGAATTTAAAGCAAATGGCTATTCTAAAAACACATTAAGTCATGACAAAGGTGTAATTTCAATGGCTAGAAGCATGGACTATGATTCTGCTGGCAGTCAATTCTTTATTGTTTTGGATGACTCTGCTAAAAGTTCTTTAGATAACTTGTATGCTGGATTTGGTCGTGTAACTGAAGGTATGGAAATACTAGAAGAAATCGAAGCCAATGAGAAAATAGCCGATGATGTCACCGGAGCCCTTGAAGAAAATATTACCATAACAAAAGTAACCGTTGATACCTTCGGTTATGAATATACTGTCAAAAAAAATTAGTTGCTAAATTATTATTTAGCAATTTTTTATTATGAATAGTGCAAAAAACTAAAATTTGCTATATAATTATAATGGTGATAATATGAATATAATAACTTACATAATTTTAGGCATTATCCAAGGTATTACCGAACCACTCCCAATTTCTAGTAGTGGTCACATCTATTTATTCAAAAACATTTTTGAGACTACTATATTTAATACTCTAAATTTTGAAATAATTTCTAATTTTGGTTCTTTCATAGCCATATTTATAATA
>DVHV01000114.1 GCA_018711775.1 Candidatus Onthocola stercoravium
ATAATGGAATTTACATTGTGTACTAATATTTTATTAGATGTACCATTGTTTTCATTTTATAATTTATTGATTAATAAATTGTTTTTAGTAACATTGTTTACATGGTTTTCATTATTTACTCTATATATAATTAGCGTTGCTGGAGTTATAAAAATACATAAAAAAGTTACATGGAAAATAATAACATACTATTTAATCATAGTAACGTTATTAGTATTTTTACCAATAGAATTAGTTGATGAAAATGGAGTAGCATATTCTACGGGAATTGCAACTTATCTTCTATATGGAATTTGTGTATTTTATGTATTAATTTGGTTGATAATAATATTTAAAAACAAGAAAAAACTTAGGAAAAAGGCTTTGCCATTTATTGCTTTTATAATTTGCTTAATTATAATGCTTGTTGCTAGAGCTTTAATTCCAGGTTTATTATTAAATTCATTTTCATCGGCATTTGCTACAGTCTTAATGTACTTCACAATTGAAAATCCAGATATAAAAATGATTGAACAGTTAAATATTGCCAAAGAAACTGCTGAAAAGGCTAACGCTGCAAAAACTGACTTTTTATCAAATATGTCCCATGAAATACGAACACCATTAAATGCTATCGTAGGTTTTAGCAATTTGTTGTTAGATGATGAAAGTGTTCCTGAAAAAGCAAAAGACGAGGTTCGTGACATAGTTATGGCTTCAGATAATTTGCTTGAAATTGTAAATGGTATCTTAGATATTTCCAAAATAGAAGCTGGTAAATTAGAAATAGTTGATACAGAATATACTATCAAAAAAGTAATTGATGAATTAGTAGCTTTATCTAAAGGACGCCTTGGAGATAAACCGATAGAATTCAAAACCAACATTGATCCATCTATTCCTCCGGTATTATATGGTGATGCCGGACGTATTAAACAAATATGTGTTAATATTTTGACTAATGCCATTAAATATACCAAAGAAGGTTGGATAGAATTTAAAGTAAGTTCAGTCGTTAAAGATAATATATGTCGTCTTATAATATCAGTAGAAGATACTGGAATAGGTATTAAAGAAAAAAATATTGATAAGTTATTTAATAAATTTGAAAGATTAGATTTAGAAGATAATGTCACTATCGAAGGCACCGGATTAGGGCTAGCAATAACTAAAAAATTAGTAGACCTAATGCATGGAAAGATAGTAGTTCAAAGTGTCTTTGGTAAAGGATCCAAATTTACAGTAAGTATTGATCAACGGATTGTAGAAAATCCGACGATTAAAGTAGATGCTGAAAAAATTACTAATAAGGAAATAATTGTTAATAATAAAAAAGTCTTACTTGTTGATGACAATAAGATTAATCTAAAAGTTGCCGAACGTCTGTTAGAATCGTACGGTATCAAAACTGAAAGTGTTGAAAGTGGGTTTGCTTGCCTTGATAAAATTAAGGCTGGTGAAAAGTATGACCTTATCATGCTCGATGATATGATGCCTAAGATGAGTGGGGTTGAAACTCTCAAGAAGTTAAAAGAAATAAAAGGTTTTGATACAAAAGTTATCGCTCTTACTGCTAATGCTTTAACAGGCATGCGTGAAAAATATTTGAATGATGGCTTCAATGATTATCTAGCAAAACCTATCAACAAAGAAGAATTAAATAAGATTATTAACAAATATTTGAATAATGATTAAGGAGTGAATTTGGGATGAAAGATGTTAATATTTTGATTGAAAATGGAGCAAATGTCAAAAAGGCTCTTGAGTTATTTGGAGATATGGAAACTTATGATCAAACTTTAGAAGTTTTCTTAAGTGAAGTTCCTAGTAAAATTAAATTACTACAAAATTATAAAGAAATCGGTGATATGGCTAACTATGCGATTCAAGTTCATTCACTAAAAAGTGATGCCAGATACTTTGGCTTTGAATCTCTTGGTGAATTAGCTTATAATCACGAAATGGAAAGTAAAGCTAACAATCTTTACTATGTTACAGAACATTTTGATGAGTTAATGGATGAAACCAACCGGGTTATTAATTTAGTAAAAAAATATTTGGGAGTAGGTAGTGTTTCTGAAAGCGAATACAAAAAACCCGAAAAAAATCATGATAAAGCCATATTAGTAGTTGATGACTCTAATTTAATTAGAAACTTTATTTTAAAAATATTTAAAGATGATTTTGAAGTAATAGTTGCTAATGATGGTAAAGAAGCAATAGATATAATAAATGATTCGGAACAAGGCAGCAAAATTAAGGCCATACTACTTGACTTAAATATGCCAAATGTAGATGGATTTGAAGTCTTAGATTATTTTAAAAATAATGATTTATTTAAAAAATATCCAACTTCAATTATTACGGGAGTTGATGATAAAGAATCAATTGAAAAAGCCTACAAATATCCAATCGTCGATATTTTGCTTAAACCATTTAATGAAAGAGATGTCAAAAAAATATTAGAAAAAACAATCAATAATAACATTTAATAAAAGTTGCCTAAAGCAACTTTTATTGTCCCCTTGTCATTATATTTACTTATGTTTTTTAGTAAACTCTTTAGAGTTTGCTTTTATTTTGTTATAATTAACTAAAGGAGGAACTGTTATGGACAAAAAATTAGTTATATTTAATTATATCTTACTTTTAT
>DVHV01000115.1 GCA_018711775.1 Candidatus Onthocola stercoravium
GAAGTTAAAGTTGCTGATGAAGGAGAACCATGGCAATATGCTGGTATGGCAAGTATTGAAGAAAGTAATTCTTATGAAGATTGGGTACAAGCTAAGAAAGATGAAGCAAATGGTATTAATTTGCCGGATGGGTATGTTCCTGCTTCTACTTATTTGTGTGTAAGACTTAGTGATAATAAGGTAATTGGTATATGTAGTATTAGACATGAATTAAATGATTATTTGCTAAATTATTGGGGACATGTTGGTCAATCTATAAGGCCTGATGAACGAGGTAAAGGTTATGGTACTAAACAATTATCACTTGCATTAGATAAATGTATGGAATTAGGTATAGATAATGTATTGGTAGCGTGTAATGAAAAAAATAATGCGAGTTCTAGAACTATTAAAAAATTTTTTGGTGAATATGAAAATACTGTCCAATGTGGTGATGAAATCTTGCAAAGATATTGGATAAATTTGTCAAAAATCAAAAGTTTAAAAAAATAATTAATTATTTTGAGTATATTATGTGTTTAAAAGTCGTTTTTTGCTTTAAAACGGCTTTATTTTGTGTTATAATTAATATGTGTATAGGTATACCATAATGCCTTAAATTTTAAATACTAACTGTTAAAGGGGGTAAATCGTGAAAATTGAATCAATAAACTTGGTTAATTTTAGAAACTATGAAAAGTTAAATATCGAGTTTGATAATTTTTTGAATATTTTTTATGGTAAAAATGGATCAGGTAAAACTAATTTAATTGAAGCAATTTATTTACTATCTTTAACTAAGTCATTTAGAATAAGTAATGATAAGTCTCTCATTCGAAAAGGAAACATTAAAGCAAAAGTAAGAGGTGAAATACGGAAGAATGGAGATTTATCAAGTTACACTGTTGCAATAAGTAATGATGGGAAAACGGTGGAAATTGATGATAACAAGCAAGATAAAATAAGTGATTATGTATCGAGAATCAATGTAATACTGTTTAATCCGGTCGACACAAGATTAATTGATGAGGCTCCAGCAGAGCGAAGAAAGTTACTCAATATTGAAATAAGTCAACTTTATAAAGAATATTTGGTAGTTTTGGCAAATTACAATCGAATATTAAAGCAGCGAAACTTTTATCTTAGAAGTATGTATGTAAATGGTAATAATGATACAAGTTATTTGGATATTGTTACTAAAAAGTTGGTAGAATATGGGGTAATGATTGCTAAATATCGGAAGGAATTTATAGAAAATATTAATAAATATATTACGGATATTTATGCAAGTATTTTTAAAACTGGAGAATTAAAAGTAAAGTATGTTTCTAGTTATAAAAATAAAAATGCTAGTGAGTTATTAAAAAGTTATCAAAAGAATTATCGTAAAGAGATGGAAATTGGTAAGACTTTACTGGGGGTTCATCATGATGATATTGAATTTGTCTTGGATAATAATAATTTGAAAGAATGGGGAAGTGAAGGGCAAAGAAAAAATGCCATTATTTCCTTTAAAATTGCGGAATTAAATGTTATTCATGAGATAAAAAAATATTATCCAATACTTATTTTAGATGATTTATTTAGTGAGTTAGATAAAGAAAAGATAACTAATATTTTGAAAATGCTAAATAATGAAGTACAGACATTTATTACGACGACAGAAATTAATAAAGTAGATAAAAAAGTTATCAAAAAATCAAAAACATTTAAGGTAGAAGATGGTTATATTAAGGAGGATAAATAGAATGAAAGAAACACATTATACTGATTCGGATATTCAAGTTCTAGAAGGTCTAGAAGCAGTTCGAAAAAGACCTGGTATGTATATTGGATCAACTGGTGAGCGAGGACTTCATCACTTAGTTTGGGAAATTGTCGATAATGCAGTTGATGAAGCATTAGCAGGATTTTGTGATGATATCGAAGTAATTGTCGATAAAGGTGATGTTATTGAAGTTCGCGATGATGGCCGAGGTATTCCAACAGGTATCAACGAAAAAACTGGTTTATCAACAGTAGAAACAATATTTACAGTACTTCATGCTGGTGGCAAATTTGGTGGAGAAGGTTATAAAGTAAGTGGTGGTCTTCATGGTGTTGGGGCTTCAGTTGTTAATGCTTTGTCAAAATGGTTAGAAGTTAAGATTTATCGAGATGGAAATGTATATTATCAAAGGTTTGAAAATGGGGGACATCCTGTTGAACCACTTAAAATTATTGAAACTTGTGATCCAGAGAGAACTGGAAGTACAGTAAGATTTGAACCTGATGAAGAAATATTTAAGGAAACTACGCATTATGATTACGATACTTTATATAAAAGATTACAAGAAATTGCTTTCTTAAATAAAGGTCTTAGAATCAATTTATATGATTTAAGAGAAGATGATAAACATGATACATTCCTTTATAATGGGGGAATTATTGAATATGTGCAAATGCTTAACAAAAATAAAAATGTTTTGCATGATGATGTTATCTATTTAAGTGGAGAAGAAGACAATATTTTCTTTGAAGTTGCTTTCCAATATAATGATGGATATAACTCTAATATTTATTCTTTTACGAATAATATCAATACTTATGAAGGTGGAACTCATGAAGATGGAGTAAAACTTGCTTTAACGAGAGTTATCAACAATTATGGTAAGAATCAAAAATTATTTAAAGAAAAAGATGAGTCTTTATCAGGTGATGACGTTCGTGAAGGTCTTACAATGATTATTTCTTGTAAGCATCCAGATCCTCAATTTGAAGGGCAAACTAAGACAAAATTAGGTAATAGTGAAGTTAAAAAGATTGCTAGTGATGTATTTAGTACAGGATTTGAACGTTATTTGATGGAAAATCCAACTGTTGCTAAAACAATTATCGAAAAGGCTATGTCTGCATCTAGGGCTAGAATTGCAGCGAAGAAGGCTAGAGAACTTGTAAGACGTAAAGGCGACTTAGAAATTACGGCATTTTACGGCAAACTTACAGATTGTAAGAGTAAAGATCCAAGTGAATCAGAAATCTTCCTAGTCGAAGGGGATTCAGCAGGTGGATCTGCTAAAAATGGACGAGATTATATGACTCAAGCAATACTTCCTTTACGTGGTAAGATTTTAAATGTTGAAAAAGCAAGACTTGACAGGGCTTTAAGTAATGAAGAAATTAAGACAATTATTACGGCTTTTGGTACAGGAATTGGTGATGAATTCGACTTATCTAAGTTACGTTACGATAAGATAATTATTATGACCGATGCCGATGTCGATGGATCACATATTAGAGTATTATTATTAACACTTTTCTATCGTTTCTTTAGACCAATCGTCGAAGCAGGTCACGTTTATGCGGCTTGTCCACCACTTTATAAAATTACCCATGGTAAGACAATAAAGTATGTACTTGATGATGATGAAAAAGATGAATATTTAGCATCTTTACCAGCGAATGTTAAGCCGGAAATATCTCGTAATAAAGGGCTAGGTGAAATGGATCCTGATGAACTTAGAGATACAACAATGGCTAAAGAAACTAGAATTTTAAGACAAATTACAGTTGATGATTTACAAGCTGCTGATGCAGCATTTGAAAAATTAATGGGAGAAGAAGTAGAACCAAGAAGAGAATTTATCGAAAAGAATGCTGGTTATGCTATCTTAGATATTTAGGGAGGTTAAAATGGATAGAGTTAAACAAAATAATATAGTTGATGAAATAGAAAAGTCGTTTCTTGACTATTCCATGAGTGTAATTGTTGCTAGAGCCATCCCTGATTTACGAGATGGTTTGAAGCCAGTACATAGAAGAATATTATATTCAATGTATGAATCAGGTTATACACCAGATAAACAATATAAGAAATGTGCGAGAGTTGTCGGGGACGTAATGGGAAAATATCACCCTCATGGTGACTATTCAATTTATGAAGCATTAGTTAGAATGGCTCAAGATTTTAGTTATCGATATATGTTAATCGATGGCCATGGAAACTTTGGTAATATGGATGGTGATGGAGCTGCTGCTTATCGTTATACGGAATCAAGACTTGCCAAGATATCATTAGAATTACTAAGAGATATCAACAAAAATACGGTAGATTTTGATTTAAACTTCGATGAATCACTCGAAGAACCACAAGTTTTACCTAGTAGATTTCCAAATATTTTAGTTAATGGTACGATGGGTATTGCTGTTGGTATGGCAACAAATATTCCACCACATAACTTGGGAGAAGTAATCGATGGTTGTGTTGCTTATATTGATAATCCGGATATTGATACTGATGGGTTAATGCAATATATTAAAGGACCAGATTTTCCAACTGGAGCAATTATTCTGGGTAATTCAGGAATTAAAAAGGCTTATGAAACTGGTAAAGGAACAATTACTATCAGAGCTAAAGCTGAAATTGAAGAAGAAGGTAATAAGCATAGAATAGTAATAACAGAAATTCCATATGGTGTTAATACTTTGGAATTAAAGAAAAGAATTGGAGAGTTAGTTAGAGATAAGATTCTTGATGGTATTGCCGATTATCATGAAGAAACTAACTTAGAAAATGGTATAAAAATTGTTATAACGTTAAAGAAAGATGCTAATGGTAGTGTAGTTTTAAATAATTTATATAAACATACACAGTTACAAACAACTTTTGGTATTAATTTGCTTATGCTTGATAATAGAACTCCAAAAACTTTAGGTTTAAAGAGTATTATTTCAAAATATATCGATTTTCAAAGGGCAGTAATCATTAGAAGAACAAGATTTGAATTAGATAAGGCTGAAAAAAGAGTACATATCTTAGAAGGATATAAGATTGCTTTAGATAATATCGATGAAGTTATTAGAATTATCAAGGAATCTAAGGCTGATAGTGAAGCCAAAGAAAAATTGATGTCGAAGTTTGGTTTTTCAGAAATTCAAACTGATAATATCTTAGAATTAAAATTACGTCGTTTAACAGGTTTAGAACGCGAAAAGATTGAAGAAGAGTTAAATGCCTTACACATCGAAATTGATCGCTTACGGGGCATTTTAGCGGACGATAATAAGGTATTAGCAATAATTAAAGAAGAAATGTTAGAAATTAAAGATAAATATGGAGATGAACGTCGAACTAAAATCGATATGACAGCAGTTGACTTTATCGAAGATGAATCTTTAATTCCTGAAGAAAATATCTTGGTAGTATTGACTCATAATGGTTATATTAAGAGAACTACTTCAGATACATTTAAATCACAAAATCGTGGTGGTGTCGGTATTAAAGGAATGTCTACAAATGATGAAGATTTTGTTGAACACATGATCAACTTATCAACACATGATTATGTATTGTTCTTTACTAATAAAGGTAAAGTATATAGATTGAAAGGATACGAAATTCCTGAATATGGTCGTCAATCTAAGGGAATACCGATAGTTAATCTATTACAAGTTGAAAAAGAAGAAAAAATTAATGCAGTTATCAACATTAATAATGAAGATGATTATAAATATTTATTATTTGCTACTAAACAAGGAATTGTTAAAAAGACTTTAATTAGTGAATTTGCAAATATACGTAATAGTGGTAAGATTTGTATTACTTTACGTGATGATGATGAATTAATTGATGTTAAAAAAACTAATGGAGACAATTTAGTATTACTTGGTAGTGATGCCGGTAGAATGGTTAAATTTAATGAAGATGAAATAAGAGTAATGGGTAGAACAGCAAGTGGTGTTCGAGGCATTAATCTTGAAGAAAGCAAGTGTATTTGCTGTGAAATTGTTAATGAAGAAGACCTTATATTATTAGTTACAGAAAAGGGTTATGGTAAACAAACATATGTTCGTGAATTTAGACAAACTAAAAGAGGAAGTAAAGGTGTTAAAGCATTAAATATTACCGATAAGAACGGAATTTTAGTTGCTGTAGAAATTATTAAGCCTGATAAAGAATTAGTGATTATGACTGATTCAGGAATGACTATGCGTATGCCAGTTGATCAAATATCTGTACTAGGAAGAGTTACTCAAGGATTAAGATTAATACATTTAAGAGATAATCAAAAGGTTTCTGCTATTAGTTTAGTAGATAAAGAAATACAATCATCTGAAGATAATAACGAAGATACTACTGAAGTTAATAATAATACTGAATCCGAGGATACTACTCAAGAGTAATTTTAAATATTTCGAATATGTTTCACGTGAAACATATT
>DVHV01000116.1 GCA_018711775.1 Candidatus Onthocola stercoravium
ATAGTATATATTTAATAATTTTTTATCCAGGAATAATAAATTATGATAATGCCAATCAAATTAAAGAAGTTCTAGGCATTCATACTAGATATTTAGATAGTGTAGTAGTAATAAATGATAGCATTACTTTAACTAATTTTAATCCAATTATCCATACCTTACTTTTAGGCAATTTATTTAAGTTGGGAATAACCTTAGGTAATGTAAATTTTGGCTTGTTTTTATATGCTTTCTTTCAAATGTTAATTGTAGTTTTAGCTTTAAGTTATTCAATTAAGTTCCTATCTAAAGAAGGTGTAAAAGCTAAATATCTTGTATTGATATTATTGTGTTATATTATTATACCTTATTTTCCTCTATATGCTATTACATGTGTTAAGGACACATTATTTACGGTATTTGTTTTACTTTATATAATTAAATTATATCAGTTTATAAAATATGATTTTAATTTAAAAGATTATATAGTATTATTTATCATAATGTTATTAATTATATTATTTAGAAATAATGGTATAGGTTTAATTCTCTTAAGTTTCCCATTTACTTTAATAGTAAAAAAAGGGTCAAGAAAAAAGATAGCTTTTTTATGTTTATTAGTAATTACCTTTAGTTTTAGTTATAGTAAAGTATTAAATATATTAGAAATACCAAATACTAGCATTAGAGAAATTCTTTCTGTTCCTTTTCAACAAACAGCTAGGTATGTAAAGTATCATGGTGATGATGTAACTGAACACGAAAGAAAAGCAATAGATACTATTCTTACATATGATACTTTATCTAGTAGATATAATCCCATACTTTCTGATCCTGTTAAAAATGAATTTAATAAATATGCAACTGATGAAGAACTTTTAAATTACTTCGATGTATGGTTTAAAATGTTTTTTAAACATCCTTTAACTTATATTAATGCTACAATCAGTAATATCTATGGCTATTTTTATCCAGCAACTTATGATTGGTATGTCTATACTAAACTAAATGAAAAACTACCTGAAGCAGGGTATGATTATCATTTCATCAGTGAGCTAGAACCACTAAGAGATTTTATCCGTGGATATAGCACAGTATTTAAATATATACCAGTAATTAAATTAACTGTTAATTGTGGCTTTTATACTTGGAGTTATTTATTATTTATAGTAGTTTTAATACTTCAAAAAAAATCAAAATATATTATTTTATTAACTCCAGCCCTTTCTTTGATATTAATGAATCTTGCTGGTCCCGCCAACACATATTTTAGATATGTATTGCCATATGCTGTAACTATTTTCACTGTTTTGCCTTTAATACTTCTCCAAATAAACAAGAATTTTTCTAATAAGGATTTACATAATAAGAATTTTCAATTATAATAATTAAACCTTAAAAAGGGAGGAATTTTAATGGAAAACTGCTTTGTAAAATTTAAAAATATCTTAAGAGAAAATCGTCGAGACTATGAATCTCGATTAAATAATGCAATTAAAAAATATTCTTTTGCTGAAAAAGATGTTATAAGGCATTTAAATAGCATCGTTGATAAAAAAGCTATTATAATTGGTGGTAAAGAAGTAGGTAATATTTTTCAAATAGATGAAAATAGCATTGATGGTTTATCGTTTACTAATTTCTTACAAGCTTATAAAACAGTTAAAGAAAATAGTTATAGTATTCAAGAAATACAAAAAATCATTAATGCTTTTGATAATGAAAAAGCTATTGATTATATTGAAAATATTCATCTGTTATTATCAACACTTATAACATTTATTAGAGATAATTATCTGTCTGATATTGAAGCAACACAAATTTTAGGTGCAGCAATTAGCTTTAATTATAAAAAAGCACGCAAACACAAAGAGGACTATAAGGTAAAGTTCTATAGTAATTTAACTAAATACTTTAATATCGACGGGACATTTGCTTATACTGAAGACCTCGATGGACTTTATAGTAACTTAAAAGCCCTTGCTGAAAGCGATGCAACTTTTGTAGAATTCGAAATGACTTATGATGGATACAAAAGTGATGATTTTTTCTTGGCAATCGCTCATTTGTATTTAGATTTTTATCGCAATTTTCAAATTGCTAGTATCGAAGAACATAGTTTGGAAAGAAAAGCTTCATTTGTATATTCAGAAAATATAAGAAAATATTATAAAGATGGTAAATTAATTGCAATTCCCGAAGATACTTTATCATTTTTAGAAGAACTTAAAAATAGTCATTTGTCCAATCAAGAAATTAAATACATTATGTCTTTAATTGAGATAGCCAAAAATTCCACAGCTGATGCTTTAAATAATTTTTATGACTTAGAAGAACTAGAATTTGTAAGAAATGCTGAAAAAACTTTAGAAAATATGAAACCATATGAAAATGGTTATTATGAGATAAAGGAAATTCTTATGGAATTACAAACATTAGAAAGTTTATTTATAGGTAGTTCTAATAAAGAAGATGTTGATTATATTCTCGGAGAAAAAGACGACTTTATTATAAGACTTAGAGAATTGGTGGGGCCTAAAGAAGATATTGAACCTACTAATATTGCCTTTTTAAGAGATATTGATGGTGAAACCTACTTTAGTAAAGATTTAAATAGTATTGATAAAGGTATTAGAAATAGAGCAATTGTTTTACTTTCTAAAATAAACAATGAAAATAAAAGAAGTTTTCGAAAAGTATATTCTAGTGAAGTAAATGATATCGAAATAAATGAAGTATTAAATAGAGATGCTCATGTTTTATTTGCTGAATTGCCAGGAAATATATATTTAGTAATAGGAACTGCAACAACTGGTAATAGCTATAGAGAAATAACTAATCGTCTTGCCAATACCGCGAATAGAAAAAATATAGACCAAATAATTGAACTGATTATTGATGATGATGCCAAGAAGAGATATTTAACTGAACAAAATGCCTTGATACCATCATTATCTGAAAAAAGAGTTAGAAAACAATTTGACAATTAAAATTAATTATAGTATAGTAAGTACATGAATTATTTGTTGCCCCAGTAATTAATTGGAAATAAATAGAGATTTAGTGGTTGGTGGAAACTAAAAATGGAAGATTAATGAAGATAAGCAACTTAAAATAATGCGTAATTCTGCGTTAAAGAAAAAGAGCATAGATTCTATGAATTAAGGTGGCACCGCGGGATTTCCCGTCCTTAAGTTATAGAATTTTTTTAATTTTAAGGAGGATATATGAATTTAAACACAGATTATAATATTAAAAATGTAGGTAGTGAAGTAACCCTTAATGGTTGGGTTCAAAAAGTACGTGACCTAGGAGGGGTAATATTTATCGATCTTCGTGATAGATCAGGATTGATGCAACTTGTTGTAAGACCAGAAAGTAAATCTCATGACATAGCAACAACTTTAAAAAATGAGTATGTTATAAAAGTAACTGGTAAGATTGTTGCTAGAGAAAAAGTAAATAATAATATTCCAACTGGGGAAATTGAAATTGAAGTTAGTGATATTGTTTTACTTAATAAATCGCTTGATTTACCGTTTGAAATAAGTGATGCAACAACTGCTTTAGAGGACACAAGGCTTAAGTATCGTTATTTAGATTTAAGAAGAAGTGCAATAAGTTCTAATTTAATTACCAGACATAAGATTACATTGGCAGTAAGAAACTTTCTAGATAAGGAAAGATTTATTGAAGTAGAGACTCCAGTTTTATGTAAAAGTACTCCAGAAGGAGCAAGAGACTATCTAGTTCCATCACGTGTAAATAAAGGAAAGTTTTATGCTCTTCCTCAGTCCCCTCAAATATTTAAACAACTTTTGATGGTCGGAGGGATTGAAAGATATTTTCAAATTGCTAAGTGTTTTCGTGATGAGGACTTAAGAGCTGATCGCCAACCGGAATTTACCCAAATCGACATCGAAATGAGTTTTGTCGATGAAGACGATGTAATGGACTTAGCAGAACGTCTTGTTGCTCATGTATTTAAAGAAATAAAAGGAATCGATATAAAGTTGCCTTTAATGAAAATGAAATATGATGATGCAATCAAAAAATATGGTTCTGATAAACCAGATTTAAGATTTGGCATGGAAATAGAAGATTTAACAGACATTTTTAAAAATACAACAATCGGATTTTTTAGAGACATTATTGATAATGGTGGAATAATTAATGCAATAGTTGCAAAAAATGCTGCTGATAAATATTCTCGAAAAGAAATTGACAAATTAACAGATTATGTAAAAACTTATAGAGCTTCAGGTTTAGTATATTTAAAATTTGAAGAAGAAATGACTGGTTCGATTGCTAAAAATTTAACCGAAGAAGAAAAAAACAATTTAATAAATAGACTAGGTTTAGAAAAAAATGATATTGTTTTTATAATTGGAAATAATTATAGTATAACCAAGACTGCTCTTGGAGCATTAAGATGTAAACTTGGCAAAGATCTAAATTTAATTGGAGCAAATGACTATAAACTTCTTTGGGTAGTTGATTTTCCATCTTTTGAATGGAGTGAAGAAGAAGGTAGATTTATGGCCATGCATCACCCATTTACTTCTCCGAAAGATAGCGATGTCGATAAACTTTTAACTGATAAAGCAAATTGTTATTCTAAAGCATATGACATAGTTATCAATGGCTATGAAGCTGGAGGAGGTTCTATCAGGATTCACGATCAAGAAATACAACAAAAAATGTTTGAAGCACTAGAACTTACACCAGAACAAATAAGAGAAAAATTTGGTTTCTTCGTCGATGCTTTAAAATATGGTACACCTCCACATGGAGGACTTGCATTTGGTCTAGATAGACTTGTAATGTTGCTAACAGGAACTGAAAACATCCGTGATGTTATAGCATTTCCTAAGACAGCATCAGCAAGCGACCTTATGAGTGAATGCCCAAATGTAGTAGATAATGCCCAATTAAAAGAACTAGGTATTAAAATAGAAAAATAATTAAAACTGTTTAGGTTATCCTAAGCAGTTTTTTAATATTTTGTTAATTTACGCATCGAAAACGAACAAATGCCATGATATACTGTGCTTAGTTATAGAGGGTTACAGTATGAATAATTTAGTAAAAGACGAAACAAATATCGAAAATTTAATTTATGAGATTTGAGGAGTCCAAGTGATGCTAGATAGTGATTTAGCAAAACTATATGAATGTGCTAATGGAACTAAAACAATTAACCAAGCAGTTAAAAGAAATATAGAAAAATTTCCAGAAGATTTTTATTATCAATTAACGAATGAAGAATATCTAAATTTGAAGTCCTAAAATGGGACTTCAAGTTGGAATAATTATGGTGGAACTAGAAAAAAGCCATATGTTTTCACAGAGCAAGGTGTAGCCATGCTAGCAACTATAATTAAAACCAACGTGGCAGCAAAAATGAGTGTCGCTATAATGCGAGCATTTGTTGCCATGCGTAAATATATATCGAATAATCTGCTCGAACAAAGATATATTAATAATTTAGTGATAGAACATGATATCACTTTGACTACTATGTACAAACAAAATAAAAATTTATAATGATTATATAATTCGACAGGATATTTGAAAAATGACAAATTTTATATTTTTCTTGATTCTTAGCAATTGTATTATTTTCTGATTTTTGGTATACTAATTTATAGTAAAG